>CAMDHB010000004.1 GCA_945897655.1 Pseudorhodobacter antarcticus | reverse complement strand
GCCTGCCGCTCAGACCGACTTGAACCCGATTATCGCGGGGGAGGTGGCGATGCGCTATGAAAACTGGGCCGACCACCGCAGGGCCGAAATCAACCTGCTTCTGGCACAACAAACCCTTGACTGGGTCGAGGCGCGCCAGAGCGCCGCCCTCGCCTTTGGGCGCAATGCCGTGATTGGCAAGCTGCAGAACCGCTGACCGCTATGGCGTCAACTGTCCTGCCGGACGATATCCACAATCAGCACATCCTTGACCGTGTCCTTCAATACGCCCCTGGCGGCCTCCATCAGCGCCTTGCGCAACAACAGCAGGTTTGCCCCATCGGTGAAGGATCCGTTGAACCCGCCCGCATTGGCGTGATCGAACATCACCTGCAAGAAGACATCCCGCAACTTTGGTTCAATCTTGTAGACCTCCTGCGTTGCGCCATTGCTGACCTCCAGGCTCAGCGACAGGATCACCATCGCACCGACGCGACCCTTCGCCATCACTGGAACGATGAACTGGTTCGCAAGCTTGACATATTCGGGGGCCAGAGCTGGGTCCAAAGGCTCTTCTGCATGAACCGCGGTCTCCTCGGGCGCGGGACGCAGAAAGAGTCCCGCCCCGATCCCGATGCCCAGGCCGAACAGGCCCAGCAGAAGGGGAATAAGCTTTCTGATCATGGCCATCAGAACGGCACAAGCTGGTCGATCAGCTGCTGGCCATAGCGCGGTTGTTGGGCATCCATGATAACCCCGCGTCCTCCATAGGAAATCTGGGCTTGGGCGATCTTGTCATAGGTGATTTCGTTCTGGCGCGAGATGTCATCGGGCCGCACATAGCCGCTGATGATCAACTCTCGCATCTCATTGTTGACGCGCACCTCTTGTTGCCCCTCGATTCGCAGCACGCCGTTCGGCAATTCCTCCACCACGGTGACGGCCAGTCGCAAGGTGACCTTCTCGTTGCGGGCGACCGCGCCATCGCCACTGAAAGTCGAGGATGACTGGGTCGACACCAAACTGGCCGAGCTTGCGCCTTCTGGCATGCCTGCATCCACCCGCTGCGGAATCCCAAACAGCGAGGGAACCCCCATTGTCTCCGCGCCGTCACGACTGCGGTCGGTCGAATTGGCGAACTGTGCCTGATCATTGATCTCAACCACAACCGTGAGGATGTCACCGCGGGACCCGGCCCGGTGATCCCCCAGCAGAGAGGTGCGTTGCGACGTCCACAGCGAACTGCGGTCAACCGGGCCACGGTCATCGGTATCCACCGGCAGTGTCGAATACATCGCGGAATGCTGATAGCTGTCTTGTAGCGGCGAGAACGCGGGCGCCCGTCCCACGCGGTTCAGATCGCCGCATCCGGCCACAAACACGGCCAACATCAGTGTCAGGCGCATCAAGTTCATCCTTCATTCCCCGCATTGACCAGAACGGTTCCGTCCGTGCCGATGATTCCGGTGACAGTCATGCGTGAGGCCAGGTTCATCACCTTGATCTGGTCGCCCACCCCGCCCCGGGTCAGCGCGCCCCCCTCGGTCAAAATCGACAATCCGGCCGAGCGAAACACGAGGCTGACCGTCTGGTTCCGCTCCACCAAAGCGGCCGAGACGAGGTCGGACGCCACGATTGGCCGCCCGGCATAGAGTGTGACCCTCGCTTCCTGCCCGACGACGGCGACAGGGTCGGTCAGCGCCCCCGGAATATCGGCGTCCACAAGGGTGAAATCCTCGGCAGTAAGCACGGTTTGCGCCCGGATTGTGCGCGTGGCCACGATGCTGTCCGCTGCGGCCATCTGCGGCCCCGCTACCGCCAAGACAAGAACCAGGACCCGCATCACTTCACCTGCGTGGTTGTGGACATCATCTGGTCGACAGCGGTGATCACCTTCGCATTCAACTCATACCCGCGCTGCGCCTTGATCAGTTCCGTCACTTCGCGCACAGCATCGACTGAGCTTTCTTCAAGATAGCCCTGCCGCAACAGGCCCACCCCATCCAGACCGGGCGTGCCCACCGTGGCGGGCCCGGAGGCCGGGCTTTCGATGAACAGGTTCGACCCCATCGCCTCCAGCCCCTTTTCATTGGTGAAGGTTGCCAAGGTGAATTGCCCTAGCAGCGTGGGCTCAATCTGATCCGTGAAATAGGCGTAAACCTCGCCATTGGCATTGATTGAAATGCTTTTGGCGTCTGTCGGAATTGTCAGTCCCGGCGCGACCGCATAGCCATCTGACGTGACGATCTGTCCGTCGGCGGATCGTTTCAGCGCCCCATCGCGGGTATATGCTGCCCCGCCCGAGGGCAGGGTGACCTCGATATACCCCCGCCCCTCGATCGCCATATCCAGATCGCCACTGGTCTGGCTCAATGTGCCTTGGGCCAGCACCACCGACACTGAAGACGGACGCACGCCCAGACCCAGTTGAACCCCGGTTGGCAGCATGGTGCCATCCTGTGCCGAGATTGTGCCGGGCCGCTGCACCTGCTGGTACATCAAGTCGGCAAAATCGGCGCGGCGAGCGTTGTAGCCGGTGGTCGACATGTTGGCCAGGTTGTTCGACACCACCTCAACCTTCATTTGCTGTGCGCTCATCCCCGAGGCGGCAATTTGCAGGGCGTTCATCGGTTACCTTCCCAAAGTCTGGATGACGGCACGCGCGCGTTCATCCTCGCGGTCCAGAAAGCTCTGGCCCAGTTCATAGGCCCGCTGAACCGAGATCATGTCGGCAATCTCGCGCAGCGGGTCGACGTTGCTTTCCTCCAGATAGCCATGAATGATGGCGCCATCCGTCGCAGGTTCGACCCCATCCGCCGTGAACCTGGTCCCCGACTGGTGGGTCAGGCTCATTGGATTGGTGGGTTGCCACAGCCCGATCCGCGCCAGCGGCACCCCATCCGCCGAGACAGTCCCATCACGCGCGACGGACAAGCCGCGCGCATCCGGCGGCACAAAGATCGTCGATCCACCGGCATCCAGCACATCATACCCATCACCGGTTTTCAGCGTGCCATCTGGCCCCGGCATGAATGCCCCCGACCGGGTCAGTTGCTGCCCCTGCGGCGTGTCGATCATGAAGAACCCGTCACCCTCGATCGCCAGGTCAAAGCTGCCCCCGGTCTCGGTCAGCCCGGCCTGCAACAGGTCCACAACCCGGGCGTTGCCATAGCCCATCGACAGCGAAGGCCCCTCGCCAGTCGACTGAATATATTCGGAAAAAACCAATCCCTCTCGCCGAAAGCCGATTGTGGCCGAGTTGGCGATGTTGTTGGCAATGCTTTGCATCTGGTTCAGAAGCCCGCTTTGCCGCGACAAGGTGACATAGCCTGACGCATCCATCCGTCAGCTTCCCGCAATCATTGGCACCAATGTGCCGGTAAAGAAGCTGACGATTGTCGAGGTCATGAAGCTCATCGATACCCAGAACACCACCATCATCGCCGCCACCTTGGGCACAAAGGTCAGCGTGTTTTCCTGGATTGAAGTCAGCGCCTGAAACAGGCCCACCACCAGACCCACCACCAACCCAACCGCCAGCATCGGCATCGAGATCAGGACCGTGATCCACAACCCCTCGCGCAGCACATCAAACAGCAGGCTCTCGGTCATACCGGCATCCTCAGGATTTCCTGATACGCCTCGACCACGCGGTCCCGCACAGTGGCGACCGTCTCGACCGCCTGCTGCGACTTGGCCAGCGCCTCAACCAGCGCATGAGGGTCTGCACCGCCGGTCATGGCCGACCGCGCCGTTTGTTCGCCCCGGGCCAGCGTATCGGCAAAGCTTTGGGCAAACTTGGCAAATCCGGTTTCGCCACCCGGCTGCGGGTTAGGGGCCGCAGCCGAGTGCGCTTTCGCGTAATTCTGTGCGGCAAGTGAAGTAACGACGTCCATTCTGGATCCTATCTCCGCAACAGTTCGAACAGGCCTTGGGTCATTTGCCGGGCCTGATCGAATAATTTGAGGTTCGCCTCATAGCTGCGCTGCGCTTCGCGCGCGTCAGCAACCTCGATCACCAGATCGACATTCGATCCCTCATAGTGACCGGTCTCATCCGCCAACGGGTTTCCGGGGTCGAAAACCTGTGCCAACTGGCTTCTGTCCAGCATGACCGGGCCGGTCGCAACCTCACCCGTGGCGAAATCTTCCTGGAACGACACAAGCTTGCGACGATAGCCCGGCGTATCCGCATTCGATATGTTTTCTGCAACGTGCCGCAACCGTGCGGCCTGCGCCTCCATCCCCGAGGCGGAATACGACAGCGACTGGATCAAATCTGCCATGATCAGCGCCGCCCTAATGAGGTGCGGACAATCTCGGATGTGGCGCGATAGACCGACAGCGCCATGTCATGCTGCTGCCGCGCATCGACCGATTTCACCATTTCACGGGCCAATGACACCGTATTGCCATCGGGCGCCGCTTCCCCGGCCGAAGGCTCCAGCACCGGTTCCAGCATCTTGGAAGCCACAGCCAGATGCCCCGGCCGCGTGGCGCGCATACCTCCCGGGGATGCCGCCTGATAGCTGGTCGCGAAATCGGGCAGGTCCATCGCCTTGTACCCGGGCGTATCCGCCTGGGCCACGTTGCGGGCAATCACACCCAGACGCGCGCCGGCCTGCGCCGCCATCGCCCGTGCCATTCGCGTCAGATCCAGTGTCTCAAACATCGGGGCTTCTCCCTCGACCAACTTCACCAAGGCTTAAGGGTGATTCCTTTAGAAACCGTAATCAGCGAACAAAGGGAGAATCCCGTGGCCAGTGTTTTTGATGCCTTGGTTTCCGAAATCTCTACCGTGACCCAATCCACCCGCCTTGGCCGCGTGGTCGAGGTGGCGCGCGGCACCGTCATCGTGCGCGGGCTAGAGGGTGTCGCAACCCTGGGCGACCGCGTCCAGATCGGCCAACATCTGGGTGGTGAGGTGGTCGCCCTCCGCCCCGAAAGCATCACCATCCTGACCGACAGCCTCGCCGAAGGCCTCGCCATCGGCGAAGTGGTCCGCCTGCGCGGCCAATCCGGCCTTGCCCCCGACAATTCCTGGATCGGCCGCGTGATCGACCCCTTCGGCACCCCCCTTGATGGCCGCCCCCTCTACCGTGGCCCCACGCAGCGCCCCCTCCTCGCCCCCGCCCCGCCCGCCGCCCAACGCCGCCGCTTTGGTGAACGCCTTGAAACCGGCGTCGCCATCTTTGACACCCTCCTCCCCCTCGTCCGGGGCCAGCGAATTGGCCTCTTTGCAGGCTCCGGCGTCGGCAAATCCACCCTTCTGGGCAACTTCGCCCGCGGCGTCTCCTCCGATGTCGTCGTCATCGCCCTGATCGGCGAACGTGGCCGCGAACTGCGCGAATTCATCGAACGGGTCCTGGGCCCCGAGGGGATGAAACGCGCCGTCGTCGTCACCGCCACCTCCGACCAATCCCCCCTCGTCCGCCGCCGCTGCGCCTGGGCCGCAATGGCCGTGGCCGAACACTTTCGCGATCAGGGCCTGCACGTCCTTCTCCTCGCCGATTCCGTCACCCGCTTTGCCGAAGCCTACCGCGAGGTTGCCCTCGCCGGCGGAGAGGTCGCCTCCCTGCGCGGCTACCCCCCCTCCGTTGCGCCCGCCATCATGGGCTGGGCCGAACGCGCTGGCCCGGGGCCTGAGGGGTCTGGCGACATCACCGCCGTTTTCACCGTGCTGGTGGCGGGGTCCGATATGGAGGAAACCGTGGCCGACATCCTGCGCGGCGTCCTTGACGGCCATGTGGTGATGGACCGCAAGATTGCCGAACGCGGCCGCTTTCCCGCGATTGATCTTCTGCGCTCCGTCTCGCGCAGCCTGCCCGATGCGGCAACCCCAGCCCAGAACGCCGAAATCTCGATGGCCCGCAAACTCTTGGGCACCTATGACCGGGCCGAGATGATGATACAGGCGGGTCTCTATTCCAAAGGCTCCGACCCGCAGATCGACCTTGCCGTGAAGATCTGGCCCGCCCTGGACGCCTTCCTTGCCGAACCCGCCCCGCCCGATGGTGTCGAAGGCAGCTTCCGCCGCCTCCATGCCGTCCTGAACACCCGCTAAACTGTCAGCCGCTGAAACGCCCCCGACAAATGATCCATCACCCGCCGCACCCGCGGGTTCTGCCGCAACGCCTCAGGTGCGGTCAGCCAGACGGGCAGGGCGGGCAGGGGGACAAAAGGCGCCACCCGCTCCACCAGCGGGTCCGCGTCCCCAATCGGGCACTGCGTCGCCCCAATCCCGCACCCCGCCCGCACCAGCGCCCAATACACCACCTGATCATCGCAGCGCAGCGCAAAATCCTCACGCCGCCGCGCAATCCCCAAACCCGCCATCAGACGCAGGATCAGGTCAGACCGGTCAAAACCAACGAAGTCCAAACCCATCAACTCCCCCACCCCCTGCGGCCGCCCATGCCGGTCCAGATAGGATTTCGCCGCATAAATCGCAGTCGGCAGGTCACCCAGATGCCGCGTCACCACGTTCAACTGCGTGGGCCGGTACATCCGCAGCGCAATATCCGCCTCGCGGAACAGCAGGTTTTCGGTGCTGTCAGACGGCACCAGTTCAATGTCGATCCCCGGTTCCTGCACCCGCAACTCGGCCAATATCGGCGGCAACAGGTAATGCGACACGACCCGGCTTGCCGTGACCCGCACCGTCCCTGTCAACGACTGCTCCCGCCCCGCCGCCATCATCGCCAGCGCCGCCGCCGCCTCGCGCATCTGCCGCGCGCCCGTCAACATGGCCGCCCCAGCATCCGTCAACACCAACCCCCGCGCCGCCCTTGTGAACAGCACCACCCCCAACGCCGCCTCCAACTCGGCAATATGACGTCCCAGCGTCGGCTGGCTCAACTGCAACGCTCGCGCCGCGCCGGAAAGCGAGCCGGTTTCGGCCACGCTCAGAAACGAACGAAACAGGGTCCAGTCGGGGTTATCCATACATAAATGAATATCACACCCAGAAATCCTGCCAATATCCATTCACGAGCCTTGGGTCCATATTCTCCTCAACCACAGGAAAGGACAGCACATGACACAGACAGTTCTCGTTCTCGGCGCTTCCGGCCACTTCGGCAGCCAAGCCGCCCGCGCCTTTGCGGCCGCCGATTGGACGGTCAAAACCTTCCAGCGCGGCACCGACATGACCGCCGCCGCGATGGGGGTTGACCTGATCGTCAACGCGCTGAACCCGCCCAACTATCACGCCTGGGACCGCCTGATCCCGCAAATCACCGCCGATGTCATCGCCGCTGGCCTTGCCTCAGGTGCCACCGTCCTCGTCCCCGGCAACGTCTATGTCTACGGCGACCAGCCCGGCCCCTGGGGCGCCAACACCCCCCACCGCCCCGTCGCCCGCAAGGGTGCCATCCGGGCCAAGATGGAGGCGGAGTACCGCGCCGCCACGACCCAAGGCCTGCGCGTGATCATCCTGCGCGGCGGCGATTTCATCGACCCCGCCTCGCCCAAAAGCTTCTGGAACATGGTCGCCCTGAAATCGGTGGCCAAGGGCCGCATCACCAACGCCACCGCCCCCGGAACGATGCGCGCCTATGCCTATCTGCCCGACATGGCCCGCGCCGCCGCAGCCCTGGCCGACATCCGCGCCAACCTGCCCGCCTTTGCCGACATCCCCTTTGCCGGCTACACCCTGCGCTTTGAAGACATCGCCGCCCATCTGGAACGCCTCAGCGGCAAAAAGATGCGCCTGACCCCCTTCATGTGGTGGTTCATGCGGCTGGCTGGCCCGTTCTGGGAACTGGCCCGCGAACTGAATGAGATGCGCTAC
The DNA here is from genome assembly GCA_945897655.1 of Pseudorhodobacter antarcticus. Classification (GTDB taxonomy): domain Bacteria; phylum Pseudomonadota; class Alphaproteobacteria; order Rhodobacterales; family Rhodobacteraceae; genus Stagnihabitans. Next base: position 19,255 of record CAMDHB010000004.1, on the reverse strand, counting down.
CTCTTCAGCACCTCGCACGCCCTCGACCCCGCCCCCTTGGCCGCCCTCTTGCCCGACTTCCGCCTGACCCCGCTGGACGATGTGCTGCGCGCCGAACTGGCGACACTGGCCCCGAACCTGATGACCCCTCATGGCAGGTCAATATCCGCCCAGACCGGTCGGTGACGCGACGCCGCCGCCAGCGTAGCGGCAAAGGGATCACTGTCGTCGGGCCACATCACGCCCGACGCCACCACCCGCAACCCCGCCGATGGCAGCAGCACATCCACCCGCAACCCCCCCACGCCCTTGGCATAAAACGCGGTATCCAAGGCAGCATCTCCACTCTGCCCCGCATCCTGCCGGCTAGCCGTGCCCCGTGGCCTAGGGTCCTGCACCGCACCAGACTCCATCAAGGCCGCCATCCCCTGATGCAGCCCATCCCCATCCACCGGATCCAGATTGGACTGCCCCAGAATCACGAACGGCCCCTCAGGTGCCGCCCAAGGCAGCCCCCCCTCCAACAACCGCAGCCACAACAACGCCTCATCCTTGTTGCGCCGCCCGTTCCTGTCCTCAGGCCCGTCAAACACCGGCGGCGTGGCGTACCATATCAACAGTCGCAACGCCCCCACCGCCACCTCATAATGTCCCGAGGTGGACAGCACCTGCACCTCCCGCGCAGCGTCCGTCATGTCCGGCGGCAAATCCGCCCCCGGCAAATCACGCCACAAAAGCCCTGAAAAATCCCGCACCTCGCCCAGCGGCAATCGCGACAGCACCGCCATCCCCGCCGCTCCGGCAAACCGGCCAAAGCCTTGCGCATCCCGCGCCTCGCCCGTCTGACCATTACCGTCCAGATCCAACCCCGTCGGCACCCCGGTGTTCGGCCGCAGCGCCAGCACATAGGGATAGTCCGCCCCCCCTTCGCGCAGTGCCCCCGCCAGTTCGGTCACCGCAGCCTGACCAAAGTCATAGTCAATTCCGGTCAGCACCACGACATCCGCATCCAGCCGCGCCAACACCGCGACCACCGCCATCATCTGCGGATCATTGCGCTTGCGTAAGCCTTGCAGAACCAGCCCCGGCCCACCGCGCGTCAGTTCAGGATTATAGGTCGCAACCCGCAGCACCTCGGCCCGCAGGGGCAGACACAGCGCCAGCAGGATCAGACCGGCGACAATTCCCCACCACCAACGCCACCCTCGGCCCGGCGCCGGTCGGCGATCATGTCGGCCACCCGGCCCATCGCGATGCCGCGCATGAAAAGGCTGGCGGGAAGAAAGGCCCATGCCGTCATTGTCCAGATCAGGGTTTGCGACGAGGTCAGTTCCAGCGGTTGAAACCCGACAGAAGCAATCCCCACCACGGCTGGCGTCAAGAATGGCAGCAAAAACCCTAACGCAATGTTAACGCGGGCATCGCGCGTCAACCGCGCCACCACATCCCCCCCCGAGGTCGGGTCAAAGGTCGGCAGATTGACCCACACGTTGAATGGCCTGTCCCGGCGCGGCCAAGACCCAAGGCGCAACTGAATGGCAAATACCGCCAGCGATATCAATGAGATGAGATAGGACATCCCCGCCGCCGTCCGCACTGCCCCCACCTGTGCCTCGGTAGCACCGCTGGACATCATCAGCGTGGCCAGACGCACGGGGCTATAGGGGAAATCCATCGACAGCCCGATCAGCGCGCCCACGGCGTGGATCAGTTCCGTCATGGTCGACGGGTCCGTCCGCCCGCGTTCGATGGCCGACAGGCAGAACACCGTGCCAAACAGCATCAAGAACCGGATCCGGTTGAACGGCGGGGCGTCGCGGAATTCGAACAATCCGGGATAGACCGCCTTGTATTCCACAAAGGTCAGCGCGCCAGCAAACAGTGCGACAAGCGCCACCATCTCTTGGGTGTCCGGGCGCACATCCGTCAGCAATAGGGTCGGCGTGGCGATGACAATCATCACCAATACCGCACGCGTCGCAGCCCCTGCCAATCGCGAGATCACTACCCCTGCACCCTTTGTCCGGACGAACCTGATACTCTGCCAGGCCCTTGTTCCGATGATATCCCGCACATTATGGCGGGCTGCCTCAATATTGCCCAAATTGTGCCTTCTTTCATGTCATCCCGCAACCACTTGGTTAACATGACCTAATCCCTATGGCCCTTTCAGGGACAAGGTGTTGCAGGATTGAATCAATCGCATGGTGAAAAAAAGGCCGCCTTGATCGACTTAATCAAGGCGGCCCCATATCTTGTGGTTTTGCTGGTTTACGCCCAAGGACGCAGCGCCGCCGCCTTGGCTTCGAACGAGTCAATCGCCACGGCTTTCTCCAGCGTCAGGCCGATATCGTCCAACCCATTGATCAGGCAATGCTTGCGGTGGCTGTCCACCTCGAAGGCAAAAACCTGACCATCCGACGTGGTCACCGTCTGCGCTTCCAGATCAACCGTCTGGCGGGCATTGGCCCCTTTGCGGGCATCTGCCATCAGCACGTCCACCACCTCTTGCGGCATCACGATGGGCAGGATGCCGTTCTTGAAGCAGTTGTTGTAAAAGATGTCAGCAAAGCTGGTGCTGATGACACAGCGGATGCCAAAGTCCAACAGCGCCCAGGGCGCATGCTCTCGGCTTGATCCGCAACCGAAATTGTCGCCCGCCACCAGAATCTCGGCACTGCGGTACGCAGGCTGGTTCAGCACAAAGGCCGCAATTTCGGCCCCGTCCTGGGTATAGCGCATCTCGTCAAACAGGTTCTTGCCTAGGCCGGTGCGGGCAATGGTTTTCAGGAACTGCTTGGGGATGATCATGTCGGTGTCGATGTTGACCAGCGGCATGGGTGCCGCGATGCCAGTCATTTTGGTGAATTTTTCCATCAAGCTCTCCTGTCTCTGGCCGCTGTTTACCTCAGGCCCCCCCACGCTTCAAGCGCGGGCAGGCAGAAAGCTCAGGGCACCATATAGGTCATTGACGCCCAATCCGAATGCCAGACGGGGCCCTTCGTCACGTCATTGTTGGGCAGGGCAAAGATGTCCACGCTGTCCGCCAAGTAGGTTGACCCGGATACCGCCGCCACAACTGCCTTGCCATCGGCATCGGTGACGTAGGGTACCTCTGTCACCACCCCGGCCGCGTCGGTCGCCAGCATCAGCAACTGCGCCCCAACACGCGGTTTGCCATCCATGAACACCTGCAAGGGCATGCCCTGCGATATGTCATCGGTATAGGGGTTGGCCAGCGCCACAATCTCAATCCGCATCCCCAGTAAACGATCCTCGCCCGCCCCATCCCCGATGGCGACCAGCGATTTGACATAGCGCCTGTAGGATTCGGTGAACTCCTTGTCGGGCAAACCGCGTGCAATGTGTTGTTCGGCGATTTGCGGCATGGCCTTGTGTTCGGTAAAGCCCTTGAACACGGCGAATTCCTTATAGGTTACCGCCAGATCAATGGTCTCGGCCACCAGAATGGCCAAACCGCTTCCCGCAACCGCCACATTGACGGCTGGCACGTCGCCAATCCGTGCGGTGATCGGGGTGACCGTGTCGCCCAGCACGACCTCATACCGCGGCAGGTTCTCGGGCAGATAGGGCAGGTCGACCCCCACCATATGCGATCCGTTGCGCAGTTGTGCCCGCACTTGCGCGCCAGCGTCCAACGTGAAATCCTCTGGCATGAACCAGAATTCATGGGCCTGCACCGAAAACGCAGCCCCCATACCCATTGTCATGCCGAAACCCAACGCCGCCCAGAAAGACCGTTTCATGCAGTTTCGCCCTTTGAACCAGTTTGGCCGGATCTTGGCCCTAATCCTTGGCCTGTCAATGGCCGCCGGTCACACAACCGCTCACGAAGTGCGCCCCGCCGTCGCCGATGTTGCCGTGGGCGGCGCTGCTGTTGACCTGACCATCCGCCTGACGCTGGAACCCATTCTGACTGGCATGGATCTGACCGGCCTTGCCGACACCAACGAATCACCCCTTGCCGACCGCTATGATGCCCTGCGCTCCGAGGATCCGGCCAAACTGACCGCTGACCTGACTGCCGCCTGGCCCGACCTTGCCCCCCGCATCACCATCAAGTCGGGTGAAACCGTGGTGCTGGCCCAGATTGTCTCCCTGACCGTGCCGGAGGTTGGCGACATCTCGCTTCCCCGCGATTCCATCCTTGTCCTGAGGGCCGACCTGCCCCCCGATGGCTCGCCCGTACAAATTGGCTGGGATCAGGCCTTTGGTTCGCTGATCGTGCGCCAGGCAGGCGACGACCCCAACGCCTATGCCGCGATCCTGTCAAACGGCAGCCTGTCCGACCCCTTGCCGCGGGACGCCGTCGCGCCTGACAGCGCAGGCTCGGTCTTTGCCCGCTACATCGTGTCCGGCTTTGAACACATCGTCCCCAAGGGCCTTGATCACATCCTGTTCGTCCTTGGCCTGTTCTTCTTCTCGCTCCGCCTGCGCCCTCTCCTGCTGCAAGTCACCGCCTTCACCCTGGCCCATACCGTCACCCTGGCCCTTGCCAGCCTGAAGATCGTCACCGTCCCGGCCGAGATTGTCGAACCCCTCATCGCCGCCTCCATCGTCTATGTCGCGGTGGAAAACATCCTGGGCGGCCGGATCGGCGCGCTGCGGATCGCCGTGGTATTCTGCTTTGGTCTTTTGCACGGCCTAGGCTTTGCTTCGGTGCTGGGCGATGTCGGTTTGCAGGACAACCGCTTTGTCATCGGTCTGATCGGCTTCAACATCGGCGTCGAACTTGGCCAACTGGCCGTGATCACCTTGGCCTTCTTGCTGTTGGGACTGCCCTTCGGGCAAAAGCCGTGGTATCGGGCCCGCGTGACAATCCCTGCCTCGACACTGATCGCATTGATCGGGGCGTGGTGGACGATAGAACGGGTTTTCCTTTAGTACGCCAAGGTTCGACAAGATGTTCGCTGCAATAACCGTGCACGAGATTGGTGCGTGTACCCTCGAAAGCTGGACCCCGGCCATCGGTGACCCCACCATTTGGGGCTGGGCCACCGTCGTGGTCTATGCTCTTTGTTCGATTTTGGCAGTTTTCGTCGCAATTCGGATGCGCCCGGGCCGCAGACAGTTGTTCTGGATCCTGATGGCCTTCCTGATGGCCTTTTTTGCCGTCAACAAGGAACTGGATCTGCAAAGCGCCCTCACAGCGGCCGGCAGGTGCCTGGCCAAATTGCAAGGCTGGTATGATGAACGGCACATCGTGCAGCGCCGGTTCATTTTTCTTCTGCTGGTTACCGCAACGATTGGCTTCTCAATAGGCCTGTACCAGATGCGTCGCCACTTCCGCACCCACGGCGTGGCTATTGTGGGCCTGGCAACCGTAGCCTTTTTCGTGGCCGTCCGTGCCGTGGGGTTTCACGACGTCGACAAGTTGATCAACGACAACGTCGCCGACATCCGCTTCAACTTCTTGTTCGAGGTGTCGGGCCTGATCCTGATCGCCTCGAATGCCATTTATCTGCTGGTGGTCTACGCGCGGCGGCGCAGGTGACGCCGCCACGCGCGAAACTTTACATCAACTCGCGCACATCCGTCAGATGCCCGGTGATCGCAGCAGCCGCCGCCATCGCGGGCGACAGCAGATGGGTCCGCCCGCCGCGCCCCTGACGGCCCTCGAAGTTCCGGTTGCTGGTCGCTGCACAGCGCTCGCCCGGTGACAACTGATCCGGGTTCATCGCCAGACACATCGAACACCCGGCCAAGCGCCATTCAAAACCCGCGTCGATGAAGATCTGCGCCAAGCCCTCGGCTTCCGCCTGTGCCCGCACCAACCCCGACCCCGGCACGACCATCGCGCGCAGCCCGTCCTTCTTCTTCTTGCCCTTCAGGATAGCCGCCGCCGCCCGCAGGTCTTCAATCCGGCCATTGGTGCAAGACCCGATGAACACCGTGTCGATGGCAATTTCCGACAGCTTCTGCCCCGGCTTCAGGCCCATGTAATCCAGCGCCCGCTGCACCGCATCCACCTTGCCGCCCGTGAAATCGGCGGGCGAGGGGACTACGCCCGTGATCGGCAGCACATCCTCGGGGCTGGTGCCCCAGGTCACGACAGGGGCGATATCTTCACCCTTCAGGGTGATCACCTTGTCCCAATGCGCACCCTCGTCGCTGAACAGGGTCTTCCAATAGGCCAATGCCGCATCCCACGCATCGCCCTTCGGTGCATGCGGACGACCCAGGCAATAGGCATAGGTCTTCTCATCCGGCGCAATCAACCCGGCCCGCGCCCCGCCTTCGATCGCCATGTTGCAAACCGTCATCCGGCCTTCCATCGACAACTCGCGAATGGCCTGACCACAGTATTCAATCACATAACCCGTGCCGCCCGCCGTACCCGTGGCACCGATCACCGACAGGGTGATGTCCTTGGCGGTGACGCCGGGCCGCAACGACCCGGTGATCTCGACCTTGAAGTTCTTGGCCTTCCGCTGGATCAGCGTCTGGGTGGCCAACACATGCTCGACCTCCGACGTGCCGATGCCATGCGCCAACGACCCGAAGGCCCCATGCGTCGCCGTGTGCGAATCGCCGCACACCACGGTCATCCCCGGCAGCGTCCAGCCCTGTTCCGGCCCCACGATATGCACGATCCCCTGCCGCACATCCGACACCGGGTAATAGTTGATCCCGAAATCGCGGGCGTTCTTGTCCAGCGCCGCCACCTGAATCCGGCTGTCCTCGGTCATCGTCGCCGCATTGGCGCGGTCCAGCGTCGTGGGCACGTTATGGTCCGGCACCGCAATCGTCTTTTCCGGTGCCCGAACCTTGCGGCCCGTCATCCGCAGCCCCTCAAACGCCTGCGGGCTGGTGACTTCATGCACCAGATGGCGGTCGATGTACAAAAGGCAGGTGCCGTCATCGGCTTGGTCAACCAGGTGGTCGTCCCAGATCTTGTCGTAAAGGGTCCGAGCGGTCATGGCTCTCTCACTTGTGCGTTGGTGGATGGGATGGGCTAAGGTGCGTCTGTCACGCACCATCCGCGTCAAACCCGCGCAAGAACAGAGCGCAGGCGCTGGGTAAAGCGCCAAGGCAGGCGCGCATGATCAGCCATGTCGAAAAAGCGGTACATGGGCGGCCTGATACCGCGATATCAGCCTTCAGGCAAGTCGGCAGTGATCACCCTCAGCGCACTGGGTCAGGCTTGGGCGAACTTGCCCCGCTCAACCTCACGCTCACGCGCCTCAAGGTCGTACCGGCTGACGGCCCCGTTCAGATAGGCCCTTTCGCGCGCCGCCCGGTTCGGTGTTTGCGGGAAGACCTGTTCGAAAAAGCGGGAAAGCCAAGATTTGGACATCGCTGTCACTCCTTTTATGCTCTTATCTAACTTATGCCCTTCAGACCCCCCTTTTCAGCCCCTACCACCGGGATTGCGTCATGCACCCCGCGCATGACAATCCCCGCGCTGGGGATGGTTTCCCTCCTCTGCCGCCCTATATGCCTCACAGGAGGCCCCGTTATGCACCTCAGAACCCTGATTTTTGCCGTCGCCCTTGGTCTTGCGGCCGGGCCCGCGGCTGTGGAGCTTGCTATGGCCCAAACATTCTACAAATCCAACGAAACGCCCAGCTACACTGTCGAACGCACCGATGGCCCCATTGAATTGCGCGCCTACGCCCCCCGCCTGATGGCCGAGGTGACAGTGTCTGGCAGCCAGTCCCAGTCGATCACCGCAGGCTTCCGTGTGCTGGCGGGCTATATCTTTGGCGGCAATGATGGCGGTGCCAAAGTGGCCATGACCACACCCGTCACCCAGGTTCCCGGCAACACCATCGCCATGACCACCCCTGTCACGCAAATGGCCCGCGATGGCACCTGGCTGGTGCAGTTCATGATGCCCTCCGAATTCACGCTTGATACCCTGCCCAAGGCCCGCGATCCCAATATCCGCTTTGTCACCGTTCCTGCCAACCGGCAGATCGTGCTGCAGTTCTCGGGCCTCGCGGGCGGCAAGGTGCTGACCGCGAAAGAGGGTGAATTGCGCTCTTGGGCGCGGGGGCAGGGCTACTCTGTCGCCGCTGGCCCCTTCTACTATTTCTACGATGCACCCATGACCCTGCCGTGGAACCGCCGCAACGAAGTGGCCTTTTCCCTGCCCAACTGATCCCCACCCCACGCGTCATTGAGGTTTGCGGCCCGGGATGGTAGGTTGCGCAAAATCCCGGCACCGTGGCCCTTCGGTGCGCTACCTAGGAGGACGTTGTCCTGTCTCATTCTGACCCTGCGACCGGTTTGCCGGTCGGGCCGCGCGCCCAGCGCCCCAGTGCCGCCCCAGACTACTCTCCCGAACAGGTTCTGGCTGCCGTTCTGGCCTCGGTCGATGACGACAAGGCCGAAGAGGTTGTGCAGATCGACCTGCGTGGCCGGTCCGACGTGGCCGATTACATGGTCATCTGCTCTGGCCGCTCCTCGCGTCAGGTCGCCTCGATTTCCGAAAAACTGGCCGACCGTCTGCGCCAGCAATTCGGCGTGGCGGCCAAGATGGAAGGCAAGGAAACCGGCGATTGGGTGCTGATCGACGGCGGCGACGTGATCATCCACGTCTTCCGCCCCGAGGTCCGCGACTTCTACCAGCTGGAAAAGATGTGGATGCCCTCCAGCGCCCACCAAACCCCTCAGGCCTGACTTGCGCGTCCATGTCTGCGCTGTGGGGCGCATCCGGGCGGATCAGCCCGAGCGCGCACTTTTTGAAGATTACCACATGCGGTTCAACCGCACGGGCAAACCCTTGGCCCTCGGCCCGCTGATCGAGGCCGAGGTCGAGGACAAGAAAGGCGGCGGAATGGCCGCCGAGGCCGATCTTTTGGCCCGCGCCGTGCCCTCCGGCGCCGTTCTCGTCACGCTGGATGAGCGGGGCAAGCTTCTGACAAGCCCGGATTTCGCCGCCCAACTCGCCCGCTGGCGCGATGCCGGGCGGCAGGATGTGGCCTTCGTCATTGGCGGGGCCGACGGGATTGACCCCAGCCTGCGCGCCCGCGCCGATTTCTCAATCTCCTTTGGCCAGATGGTCTGGCCCCACATGCTGGTCCGCGTGATGCTGGCCGAACAACTGTACCGGGCGGCCACCATTCTGGCCGGTGGGCCGTATCACCGGGCCTGAACCGGGCGTTCCAACCAACCATATCACCACCGCCCTTCATCCAATCGAAAACTTCGCCCTCCGGCCATAATCCCGCCCAACCTTGCTGCAGATCAGCACAGCCCGGCCCGGTTCCGGCGCAACATGCCGCCACAACCGCCCCGGCAGTGGTGCCCGTGCGGATATTCAGGCGGTTCAACATGCATTTGTCAGACGAAACCCAGAGCCCCCGCGACACCCTGTTCATCCCGGCCTTTGCCAGCTTTTACGACCAACTCGCCCAGCCTCTGGCTTGGGTCGTGCTGCGCCTTGCCGTGGGCGGCATGTTGATGGTCGAAGGCTGGCCCAAGATCATGGCACCCATGGCCCAAACCGGCTTTGTCGAATCGCTGGGCTTTTATCCCGGCTGGCTCTGGTCGCCGCTTTTGGCCGTGCTGCAGGTCTGCGGCGGCTTTTTCATCGCGGCAGGGCTGTTCACCCGGCCCTTTGCGCTGGCCAACGGGATCATGCTGCTGATCACCTACTGGTTCCACGCCACCCACCCCTATGGTGACGCCTTGCTGACCCAGACCGGCATGGCTGCAATTGCGGCAGGCAGCGATCTCTTCACCCCCGAGGGCGTCACCCGTCTTGCCGATGGCGGCACGCGGTTCCTCGAACAGGTCCAGACCAAGGCCGAACTGGCCTCGTTATTCTGGGCAGGCGGGGCGCTGTTGTTCGCGGCCTTCGGCGGCGGCTATCTGTCGCTGGACCGCCTGATGATGCGCCGCCAGTTCTGAACCTGTTCACTCGGCGGCTTGGGGCTGGTAGATTTTCCCGCCCCCAAGCCGCACATTCCTGTCTGGCAGCCTTGCATCGGCACCGGGTCCGGCGTTAATCGGACCCAACCCGGAACCCAAAGCCGCCAGGTGACCCCCTGATGACACGCGACCCCCGCCTTGATGTGTTCCGTGGCATGGCCCTGGTCATCATCCTGATCGACCATCTGCCCGAAAACCTCTGGTCCCGCTTCACCCTAGGTAGGTTCGGCATCTCTGACGCGGCCGAGGGGTTTGTCCTTATCTCCGGCATCGCCACGGGTCTGGCCTATGGGGGTTCGTTCCGTGAACCCGGCCAGATCATGGCCGGGATTCGGCGCATCGGGCACCGCGTCTGGACGCTTTATCTGGTCCAGATCTTCATAACCGTCCTTGCCTTGGCCCTTGCGGCCGGTTTGGCGCGCTGGTTCGGCCTGCCGGACATGGCAGCGATCAATCAGGCGAGTGCGGTCTACTCCGACCCGCAATCCTCGCTGATCCGCATTCCCCTGCTGATTCAGCATCTGAACTACGCAGATATCCTGCCGCTCTACATCGTGCTGCTCGCCGCCTCGCCCCTGATGCTCTGGCTGGCCTGGCACATGCCCCTCGTCCTGCTGGTGGCCTCGGTTGCCCTGTGGCTGATGACCGGATTTGGCGGATGGAACCTACCCAATCATCCCAGCCCCGCTGGCTGGTACTTCAACCCGCTGGCCTGGCAATTGATCTTTGTCATTGGCATCCTGATCGCCACCGCAACGAAACAGGGCCGCAGGCTGGTTCCGGCCACGCCCTGGCTCTTGGTGCCCGCCTGTGCCATTCTGGTCTTTGGCCTTGTCCACCAAAGGGTTGCGCCGTGGTCTGATGTCAGCTGGGTTCTGCCGCAGCAGGCCAACTTGCACGAGATCTTTACCAGCGTCCAAAAGACCTTTCTGCCCCTGCAAAGGCTGATCCACGCGCTGGCGTTGGCCTATGTCCTGTCCTACTTCCCCATCGTACGCCAGATCTGCGCCAGCCGCCCGCTGGCGCCCTTCGCCCTGCTAGGCCGCCATGCCTTGCCGGTTTTCGCCACCATTTGCGTCCTCAACTTCGCCATGCAGGTTGTCCGCGTCAAAACCGGCGTTGATTTTGCCCTCGACACAGCGATGCTTGCCGGCGCTTTGGCCACGGTCCTGGCCCTCGCCGCCGCCCGCCAGTATTGGCCCAAGGTGGCCTAAGGCCGCCCGTCACTCCTCCGCCATCACCTGCGGAATGGCCGGACCCTGCCTTTTGCGCAGCGCCTCCAGCACCTCCAGACTGGCATAACTGTCCGGTGCCAGCCCTTGCGCCTTCTGATACGCCTTGACCGCGCCCAGCGTCAGCGGCCCGACCTTGCCATCCGCCTCGCCCGAATACAGCCCCTCTGCCGTCAGGCGCGTCTGCATCTCCTGCCGCTCAGGCAGCGTCAACGCCCGCAAATCCCGCGGCCAGTCATGCCCGAAGGGCCCCGCCCCCCCGATCCGGTCCGCCAGATGCCCCACCGCAATCACATAGGAATCGGCCCGGTTATACGCCTCGATCGCCCCGAAATTGTCGGTGACCAGAAAGGCCGGACCCCGCGCGCCTGCGGGCAACAACAGCGCCGCCCAACCCTTGCCCGGCAATGCCGCCCCATCGGCCAAGGTAACCCCCAACGCCGCCCAGGCCGCCATGGGCCGCTGCGTGCGGCTGCCCGTCTGCCCCACGTCAAACCCCGCAGGCAGGGCCACCTCCTGCCCCCACGGCATTCCCGCCTTCCACCCCGCCTTCACCAGATAGGCGGCGGCCGAGGCCAGCGCATCCGCCGGATCTTCCCCCCAGATATCCGGCCGACCTGTGCCCGCAAAACTGACCGCCGTCGCTTGATAGGACGACGGCATGAACTGCGTATGCCCCGACGCCCCAGCCCATGATCCCACAAACGCCGCAGGCTCCACCACCCCGTCCTGCACAATCCGCAACGCCGCAATCAACTCCGCCTCAAAGAACGGTGCGCGGCGGGCGTCATAAGACAGGGTCGCCAGCGCATCCAGCGTCGGGATATCGCCCCGCACCGCGCCGTACGCACTCTCCAACCCCCAGATTGCCAGTACAACCTTGCGGTCCACCGGGTATTTCGCCTCAATCGCATCCAGCAGGCCTGCGTATTTCACCAACGCCTTCCGCCCCGCAGCAATCCGGTCCTCCGACACCGCACGGTCCAGATAATCCCAAATGGTGCGGGTAAACTCGTCCTGTTTGCGGTCCCGCTCAATGACATTCGGCAGGAATTGCAACCCCGGCAGGGTGCGGTCCAGCGTCTCCGCCGTAATCCCCGCCTTCAATGCCCGGTCACGAAACCCCGTAACCCAAGCGTCCAACCCGGCTTGCGAGCCCGTTTCCACCGCCATGTCCTGCCCTCGCGCCACCGGGGCCAGCAAGCCAAGGCACAGCGCCAAAAGGGCGATCAGGCCACGCAAGGGAACGCCGGAAAGTTTCATGCCGGCAGTGTAACGATGGGCGCGCCGGTGGCAAGCAGACCAAATTTCTTCGAAGAAATTTGCAAATCTTTTCGAAAAGATTTGGCCTTACTTCCGCTTGCGAATGACCTTGCGCTTGGCCCCATCCGCCTTGGCCTTGGACTGTGCCGGTCTGCGCGGCCCGTATTTGCCGCCCGCAGGCCGCCCGGTTTTCAGCGTGGCCCCGTCAATCGACAACAGGTCCAGCATCAACCCCCCCGTCACCGGCGTCGCCTCGGCCAAGCGGACCAGCACTTTTTGCCCCAAGCCAATCACCTGACCCGTGTCCGACCCCGTCAAAGTCTGGCTGTCGGCATCGAAGTGGAAAAACTCGCGCCCCACCGCCCGGATCGGTACCAGCCCATCCGCGCCCGTCTCGTCTAGCTTCACGAACAACCCAAACCGCTGCACGCCCGAAATCCGCCCCGTAAACTCAGCCCCCACCCGGTCCGCCAGATAGGCCGCCAGATACCGGTCCGACGTATCCCGCTCCGCCATCATCGACCGGCGCTCCGTGTCCGAAATCAGCTTGGCCGTCTCATCCAGGTTCTCCACGTCCCAAGGCGACAGCCCATCCGCCCCCCAGCCATGCCCCGCAATCAGCGCCCGGTGTACGATGAGGTCCGAATACCGCCGGATGGGCGAGGTGAAATGCGCGTAATTCTTCAACGCCAACCCGAAATGGCCAAAGTTTTCCGCGTTGTAATAGGCTTGCGTCATCGACCTGAGGGTTGCGATGTTCAACAGCTGGTCAAACTCCGTCCCCTCGGCCTGCGCCAGCAGCCGGTTCAGATGCGACGTCTGCAACACCTGCCCCTTGGCCAGCACAAAGCCCGACGCCTCCGCCACCTCGCGCAGCGCCTCCATCTTCTCCTGCGTCGGCTCCTCATGCACGCGGAACAGAAGCGGCCGCTTCAGCCGCACCAACTCCTCCGCCGCCGCCACGTTGGCCAGCACCATGAACTCCTCGATCAGCCGGTGCGCATTGAACCGTTCCGCAAAGGCGACCGAAGTAACCTGACCCTCCTCCGACAGAATGATCTTCCGCTCCGGCAGGTCCAGATCCAACGGTTGCCGCGCCTCCCGCGCCAGCTTCAGCGCCTCATAGGCGGCATACAGCGGCCGGATCACCCCCTCCATCAACGCGTCCGTCGCCGCATCGCCGTGCCCGTCCATCGCCGACTGCACCTGACCGTAATGGAACGACGCCCGCGACCGCATCAACCCCCGCGTGAAGCGGTGGTTCAACTTGCGCCCCCGCGCGTCCAGCACCATCCGCACCGCCATGCAGGCGCGGTCCACATGCTCATGCAACGAACACAAATCGCCCGACAGGATATCCGGCAGCATCGGCACAACCCGGTCCGGGAAATAGGTCGAATTCCCCCGCTTGCGCGCCTCACGGTCCAGTTGAGAGCCCGGTGTCACGTAATGCGCCACATCCGCAATCGCCACCCAGATCACATGGCCCCCCGGGTTCTGCGGGTCCGTGTCAGCCTCGGCAAACACCGCATCATCCCGGTCCCGCGCATCAATCGGGTCAATCGTGACCAGATCCAGATCCCGCAAATCCTGCCGCGCCCCCAGCGGCGCCACAGCCAGCGCATCCGCCTCCGACACAACCGCATCCGGGAACTGATCCGGAATCCCATGCTGATGAATGGCAATCAGGCTGACCGCACGCGCGCCCGAGGGATCGCCCAACCGCGCAATGATCCGCGCCTGTGGCAGGCCCATGTGGCGTTTGCCTACCACCTCGCCCTCAACCAACTCCCCGTCCCGCGCCCCGCCAACAGCGTCACGCCCAACGCGCCATTCCTTGTCATTGCCCTTGTCGATGGGCAAAATCCGCCCACCCTCGGCATTCGACCGAAAAATCCCCAACACCTTCAGTGTGTTGCTGCCCAAAGCCCGGATCAACCGCGCCTCATAGTCGTAATCCTGCCCGCCAACCTTGGTCAGCCGCGCCAGAATCCGGTTCCCCGCCCCCAGTGCCGGATCGCCCTTGCTGGGCACGATCAGGATACGGAACGAGGTATCAACCCCCTCCTCCAACGGCCTTGCCATCAGGTCGCCGTCACTGTCCGGCCCAATCACCTCCAGCACAGCCACAGGCGGCAACGCCCCCGGCTCGCGGTATGTGCGCACCCGCTTTTCAACGACGCCCTCCTCCTCCAACTCGCGCAACAGGCGCTTCAGGTCGATACGGGCGTCCCCCTTGATGCCAAAGGCCTTCGCGATGTCACGCTTGGCCGACAGGGTGGTGTTTTCAGTGATCCATTGGCGGATCTGGTCTTTGGTGGGAATGGGGTTCATGACCCATAACTAGCACGAGCGCAGCCGGGCGGAAAGGTGGGCCGGCACCCCCGCCGCCCCTTGACCCCTCCCGCCCGACCGCGCACCCTGCCACAAATCCATTTGCGGAGACATCTTTTGCCAACCCCCCTCTTTCTGGGCCCGCCCCAAGCCATTTCCAAAACCCCGTCCGAGGATGAGGGCGGCGGCGTCGTTGCCCTCTCCAACGGGCGCCTGCTGGCCTATTGGCAGGAAAACACCTTGGCCCAGAACGGCACCGTGTTTCAGAGCTTCAAGATCAAGCTGATCGACACCGTGAACGGCACCAACGGCCCCGACATCACCTTGAACATCATGGGCCCCGATGGCCCCGATGCCATGCCCATCGTCTCGGCGCTGGCAGGCGGCGGCTTCGTGGTCAGTTGGCTGGGCAGTTTCAATCCCACCACCGGGCGCGATGTGTTCTGTCGTGTCTTTGACGCAACTGGCCGCGCCCAAGGGCCAACCCAGCAGATCGACCCAAAGGATCAGGGGCAGGGCAGTGCGGGCACCACAGCCGACATCACCGCGCTGGACACCGGCGGCTTTGTCGCTACCTGGGACCAGTATAGGAACGGCTCATCGGACAGCTTTGCCCGCACCTATGGCGCCGACGGCCAACCGCTGGGGCAGGTGGTCCGCCTGAATTCCTCGACCTTGGGCGATCAGGGCGCACCGCAAATCACCGCTCTGGCGGGTGGCAAGTTTCTGGCGGTCTGGCATGACCAATACGGCATCAATTCGGGCGTCGATGATCAGGCTTTGGCGGCCCGCATCTTCAACGTCGACGGCACGCCCCTGACCAAGGCCTTTGTGGTCAATCAAGACAGCGGTCAGGGCCATGACAGGGCCCAGTCGGTCAGTGTCACCGAACTCGCAGGCGGGTTTGTGGCCATGACCTGGCAGCACAGCTATGACCATGACACGGACGGCTTTGTCACCGCGAACACCGTCGTTGCCCGCATCTTCAATGCGGCAGGCAAACCCGTTGGCCCCGAGTTTGTTGTGTCGACCGGCGACCCGACCGCCGATATGGCCACCAACCCGGTGATCACGGCCCTGCTTGACGGGCGCTTCATGGTTGCCTGGACGGAATACTCCTTTGACCCCATCACCCTTTTCAGCGGCGCGCAGGTGATGGCCCGAGTGATCAATGCCGATGGCAGCTTTTCCAGCGACCCGTTCAGCGTGGCCCCCGCCAATGCCCAGTTTCCCAACAACCCAACCCTCACCACCCTTCTGGATGGACGGGTTGTGGTTGGCTATCACCAATACGGCACCGGTTGGGGCAATGACCTTTACGAACGCGTGCTTGACCCGCGTGAGGCGGCGATCACCCTCACCGGAACCGCCGCCAGCGATCTGGTCCTTGGCACCCGCTTTGACGACGTTGTCACAGCCGGCAATGGGCGCGATGTGGTGGATGGCGCTGCCGGGAATGACCGCGTGTTTGGCCAGAACGGCAATGACACCCTGCGCGGCGGCGAGGGGAATGACCTGCTGAATGGCGGCACCTTCAATGACCTTCTGACAGGCGGCCTTGGCCGCGATCAATTCGTCTTTTCCCGTGTCAGCGGCGATGACCGCATCACCGATTTCACCTTTGGCCAAGACCGCTTGAACCTGCGCGCCTTCGGCTTTGCCGATGCCACCACCGCTCTTGCCCAGTTCACCCAGACCGCCGAGGGGGCAAGTTTCGCCATCGGCACCGTCAGCGTGGTGTTGGAGGGCGTGGATCTGACCCTGCTCAACGACACGGCGCTGCTGCTTTAGTCGCCCGCCTTTCAGACGCCTCGGACCCGTTCCAAACCTTTCATTCTGGTTAATGAGAAACCACAACCCCATGAAATAAAACAGAATAAGATTCTGTCCACATGTGGACACCCCCTCACCCGAACACCCCCTGACAGAACCACCCCACCGAAATCGCACCGCCGTGGGCATAATACAGCCACAACCGCTCCCCCCCCTCGACCTCGATCCGCCAGTAATCGCGGGGGCCTGACCGCCACTCAGGATCGTCCAGCCACCATTCCGGGGTGATCCGTTCCGGCCCCACCGCCACCCGTGTGGCCAGGTCCCGCCGCCGCCAGCGGAACCGGGCAGGCGGGGTCGGGTCGCCCTCGTCGGCCCCCACAGGCTCGGGGCGGAACATCAGCAGGGGGCGCGGGGCGCGCGGTTCCGGCCAGGGGGCAGGGTAGGGGTCCGACCACGCCGCCGCCAGCATCATCGCGGCCTTCTCCGGAATGTGGCTCTCTGCCGGATGCAGCCGCAGCACATTCTCGGTGCCCAGCCTTGCCCCCAGCTTGCCGATCAGATCGACCAGCGCCGTATCCTCGACCTGCCGCGCACTTGCGGCGGCCGAGGCATCGGCATGCCCCCGGTGCTGCACGGCATAAACCGGCTCCGTCTCCAACGCCTCCACCCGTAGGCAATCAATCCCGAAACCGGGGTCAATCTCGTCCAGCTTCAGCAGCAGCAAGGGGCGGATGCGGTCGGGTTCGTTGGCGGGGCGGGCCAGCCCCACCTCGACCCGGGCAATCACCCCATCGGTGCGGAAGGCCTGCAACCGAACCCGCCGCGCCCCCCGCCCCGCCGCCTGCAACCGGGCGCACAGGGTGGGCAACAACCGGTCCAGCCCGGCGGTGATGTCAGACCCCAGACCAATCGGTTCCGGCAGGGTCAGGCGGGCAGCAAAGTGCAGGGGCGCACGGGCCGGCGCCACCGGCTCTGGCTCCAACCCCAAAGCCTGATCCACCCGGGCCAGCGTCTCGGCCCCAAAGCGGCGGGCCAAGGCGGCGCGTGGCAGGTCCATCACCTCCTCGACCCGGCGCAGACCCAGCCGGATCAGCCCATCCACCGCATCGCGCGGCAGCCGCAGCGCGGCCAAGGGCAGCTTGGCCAGCGCCTGCCGCCCCTGACCCGGCGCCGCAATCACGCCCTGCGGGGTGAAGCCTCTTCCCCCGCCCGGCGCAGGCCCGCCGCGCTCCCACCCCCGCCGCTTGACCGCGCGCGACCGGGTCGCCCGCGCCTCCTGATCAATCGCATCGCCGCTGTGGGTGGGTTCCGTCACCCGCCCGGCAAACCGCGCCAGCGCCCAGGCCGCCCCCCGCGTGTCCGCCACCCCTGCCCGCACCGTCAGGCCCAGGCCCGCGCAATCCTGCTCCACCTCGGCCAGCAGGGCCACCTCGCCGCCGAACAGATGCGCGCATCCCGTCAGATCGACGACCAGCGAGGATGGCGGCTCCTCGGCCACCCAGGGGCTGAACTTGCCCGCCCAGCGCCGCAGCACCGTCAGAAACGCCGCCTCGGCCAAGGGGTCTGCTGGCTTGGTCAGCAGGCCCGGACACATCGCCGTCGCATCGCGCAGCGGCTGACCCTGCCGCAACCCCGCCGCCACCGCTTCGGGGTTCAGCGATGTCAGAACCTGCGCGCCATTCTGATCCCCCACCACCGCAAAAGGCAGCGGCAACGCCGCGCGTCGCAGCCGCAAGCCACGTTCAGCGGCAAGATGGGGAAACCACAGGGACAGGATTCTGCGATTGGACATGGGTGATGTTCTCATATTGTTCTCACGCCGCCAAGCCCAATCCTCTGACGTTCCCGCTGCGACAGCATGCCGCAGGGCGGCCATCGGTCAGAAACTGAGCATCGCCCAGAAAAATCCAATGACAATCGCGTGAGCCATGCCTCTTCAGACCAAAGTCCGTATCGCCCTGTCACAACCGCGACCTATACTGGTGAGGCAATTTCCTGCAGGGAGCCCGGAAATGAAATTTGTAACGAAAATGCTTGTGCTTGGTCTTATCATGGCGGGCGGTATTGCCCTGGCCCAATCCAAGGCCGCTGATCCCGATGTCAACGCGCGCCAGACCCTGATGCAAAAGAACGGCGGCGCAATGGGCGTTCTGGGTGGCATGGCCAAGGGTGACACCGCCTTCGACGCCGCCGCCGCCGAAGCCGCCAAGGCCGCGCTTATCGCCGATGCCGCTGCTACACCCGACGCCTTCAAGAACAACGCCTCCGACCCCGCGTCGCACGCCAAGCCCGAAGTCTGGACAAACTGGGACGATTTCGTGTCTGATGCCAATGCCTTGGGCGCAGCCGCCGCTGCAATGGACGCCACCACGCTGGACGGCGTCAAGGCTGGCCTTGGTGCCATCGGTGGCGCCTGCAAGGCCTGCCACACCGAGTACAAAGCTTCATAACTTAACCAGTGCGATGTTTCAGGTACACAGCCCCGGGGAAACCCGGGGCTGTGTCTTTTGGGCCAAGACGATCCGTCAGAACAGAAAATCACCCGCCGTCAGACTGTCCGCCGTAACCCCCTGCAAGGTCAGCGTATTGACCCCCACGCTGATCACGGCATCCCCGTCCACTTCGGTCAGATGATGGGCGACCAGATCGCGAAATCCTTGCACACCGGCCAGGCTGAGCACCTCGCCCTTCTGAAGGGTGTCAAAGTCGGTGATGATGTCATGGCCAAAAGCGCCATTGAACACAAACCGATCCCCATCCGCCCCGCCTGA
>CAMDHB010000003.1 GCA_945897655.1 Pseudorhodobacter antarcticus | reverse complement strand
AGCGGTCCATCAGGGGGCCGGAGATGCGGCTCAGGTAATCCTCGCCACAGATCGGCACACGGGCGCAGGCTCGGGCGGGGTCGGTCATGTAGCCGCATTTGCAGGGGTTTGCGGCAGCGATCAGCAGGAAACGACAGGGATAGCGCACATGGGCGTTTGCACGGGCGACGACGATGTCGCCCGTCTCGATGGGTTGGCGCAGGGTTTCCAGCACGGCACGGGGGAATTCGGGGAATTCATCCATGAACAGAACGCCATTGTGGGCCAGGCTGACCTCGCCGGGTTTGGCCCCCTTTCCGCCGCCCACGATGGCGGCCATCGAGGCGGTGTGGTGGGGTTCGCGGAACGGGCGCGAGCGGGAGATGCCGCCTTCGGACAACAGACCAGCCAGCGAGTGAATCATCGAGGTTTCAAGGGCTTCCACCGCCGATAGCGGCGGCAGGATGCCTGGCAGGCGGGCGGCGAGCATGGATTTGCCAGAGCCGGGGGAGCCCACCATCAGCATGTGGTGACGGCCCGCAGCAGCAATTTCCAAGGCGCGCTTGGCCCGTTCCTGGCCCTTGACATCATGCAGGTCGCGCTGGAAGGGCGGGGTCACAACCTCGCCCGCCGTGGCCGGAAGCAGGGGTTGCTGGCCGGTGAAGTGTCGCACTACTTCGGTCAGCGACATGGCAGCGAGGACGGGCGTGGCCCCGACCCAAGCCGCCTCGGCACCGCAAGCTTTGGGGCACATCAGGGAAAAGCCGTTCTCGGCGGCTGTCATGGCTGAGGGCAGCGCCCCGATGACCGGGATCAGACGGCCGTCCAGCGAAAGCTCGCCCAGGGCCAGGGTCTGTTCAACCTCGTCCTTGGGGATGATTTCCAGCGCGGCCAAAACGGCGATGGCAATCGGCAAATCGAAATGCGAGCCTTCCTTGGGCAGGTCGGCGGGTGACAGGTTGACTGTTATCCGCTTGGACGGCAGGGCAATGGCCATGGCTGACAGGGCCGAGCGGACACGTTCCTTGGCCTCGGACACCGCCTTGTCGGGCAGACCCACAACCGAAAACGAGGGCAAACCCGCCGTGATGGCGCATTGCACTTCGACGATGCGCGCCTCGATCCCCTCGAACGCGACGGTATAGGCCAATGCGACCATGCCCTGCTCCTGTTTACCTTGGTTAACGGATAGCGGGCAAAAGGTTTACGATTGGTAAAGTTTCAGGAATTCCGGCCAAGCTTCCGGGTCGGCGGCGGTCTTGTCACGGCAAAAGGGGTTGCAGAACCCGAAACGCCGTCCGTCCAGTTCAAGGACATGGGTGACGGGTTTGCCGGAATAGGGGCAGGCGGTGTTTTCGGCTTCAGTTCCGTCAACGGCCCGGGCTGGCAGGGATTTGGGGCCGGGCCAGTCGCGGCGGGGATAATCGCGCCAGTAGAAGGGCTGATCCGCACCATCGACCATGCCCATGGCGCGCCAGCGGCGGAAGGACAGATGGGCCAGATGGGCCCGAACATAGGCGGCGGCATCCGCACTGACGGGCAGGTTGTAGGTGGCGATGCGGGTGGCGACGGGGGCGAAAAAGGCGTCGGCGGCGGAATAGTCACCGCAGAGCCAGACTGTGGACCCGGTTTGCGCACGGGCCCAGGCCCAGACCGTCTCAAGCCGAGCCAGATCATCCAGAACGGCCTGCGGCGGGACGCAGTCAGTATAGCTGACGCGCAGGTTCATCGGGCAATGACTGCGCAGGGCGGTGAAGCCTGCGTGCATCTCAGCCGCAAGCACGCGAGCAACGGAGCGGGCGCGGGGGGCTTTGGGCCAGATCCCGGCGTCGGGGTGGCGTGTTGCCAACTCCTCGGCAATAGCGATGGTTTCGGGGACAACATCGCCTTCGGGGGTGCGCATGGTGGGGGCGGTCTTGGCGGGGTGGAAGTCGCGCAGCATGTTGGGAAGTTCGTTGGAATAGAGGCGCGCAAGGTGGGTTTTCACCGGAATGCCGAACGCGTCAAACAACAGCCAGCCACGCAGGGACCACGAGGAATAGGCGCGGTCGCCGATCACAAGAT
This sequence comes from Pseudorhodobacter antarcticus, assembly GCA_945897655.1. GTDB lineage: Bacteria > Pseudomonadota > Alphaproteobacteria > Rhodobacterales > Rhodobacteraceae > Stagnihabitans. The sequence goes on along the minus strand of CAMDHB010000003.1, from coordinate 29,194 downwards.
CATAGGTCATGGAATTCTCCTTTGCGCGACGGCTACGGTAGGGCCTGTTGGTTTCAAACTGATGAACTGTGCGTGAACGATGGGCAGGGAAAGGTCAAGCTTTCGGCAATGTGCCCTTCAAAACCATCGGCAGCCCGGCCATGACGGCGACCACAAGCCCGGCTTGCGCGGCGATCTGCTGGTTCAGGCGGCCCTGATGATCGCGAAAGCGGCGGGCCAGGGTGTTGTCAGGGACGATGCCCCAGCCCACCTCATTCGACACCACGACGACTGGCGAGGCGCAGGTGGCAAGCGCCGTCAAAAGCGCCTCAACGCGGGCGGGAATATCGGCATCGGCCAGGATTTCGTTGGTCAGCCATAGGGTTGCGCAATCCAGCAGCACCACATGGCCCGCCGGGATTTGCGCCAGAACGCCTGCCACATCGCGCGGTTCGGACCATGTTGTCCAATTCGCCCCACGGTCTGCCTGATGCTGGGCAATGCGGGTGCGCATTTCGTCATCCCAAGCCTCGGCCGTGGCGATGTAGTGGCGAGGCAGGCCGGTGGCCGTCACCAACCCCTCGGCCAGGCGGGATTTGCCGGATCGTGCGCCGCCCAGAATTAAGCTGAGGCTGGGTAACTTGGGTTGGGTCTGCGGTGATCCGGTCATGCTTTGCTTGCGTATATCGGGAGAGGGTCGAAGGGCCCAAAGGCTTGGAGGGTCTTATGGCACTTGATGGATATAGCGACCAAATCCTGCCGCGCCAAGCGCGCAAGGCCGAACTGCTGGACGTAATAACCGAGGCGGCTTTGGCACGGGCCTGGCGGGACAGCGGAGACAAGGCGGCGCTGCATCGTCTGGTGACGGCCTATATGCGGCTGGCGATCTCGATGGCGGCCAAGTATCGCCGCTATGGAGCGTCGATGAGTGATTTGACCCAGGAAGCGGCGATTGGTCTGATGAAGGCGGCGGAAAAGTTTGATCCCGACCGGGGCTTCCGGTTTTCGACCTATGCGGTCTGGTGGATCAAGGCACAGTTGCAGGATTACGTGATGCGCAACTGGTCGCTGGTGCGGACCGGGTCGACTACGGCGCAAAAGTCATTGTTTTTCAACCTTCGGCGGGTCGAGGCCAAACTGCGGCGTGAGGCGGCTGCGATGGGTCAGACGCTGGAAGGGGCCGATCTGCGGGTGGCAGTCGCTGGGGAACTGGGCGTTTCCTTGGCCGAAGTGGCCATGATGGAGGGGCGGCTGGCGGGGTCGGATGCTTCCTTGAACGCCACCCAGGCGGCGGATGAGGATGGGCGCGAGTGGATCGACGTGCTGGAGGATGACGGCGCGCAGGCGGCGGAGTTGTTCGAGACAAAGCATGACGCCGATGCGTTGAGTGCCCAGTTGAACCGGGCGCTGGGGGTTTTGAACGACCGGGAGCGGCTGATCGTGCGGGCCCGGCAGTTGGCCGAGGAGCCGCGCACCCTGGAATCGCTGGGGCAGGAGTTGCGCCTGTCGAAAGAGCGGATCCGGCAGTTGGAGGCCGCAGCCTATACCAAGCTGCGCCGCACGCTGGAGGCAGAGGGCGCCAATTTCGCCCAGTTCGTCGGCTGACGGCGGGACTTGAGTTCGCCCGGCGGTAACCCTAGGCTTGGCCTTCTTGGGATGGGCTGGGAGTGCGCCGATGCTGGCAGGAAAACGCGTGCTGCTGATCATTGGCGGCGGGATCGCGGCCTATAAATCCTTGTTGTTGATCAGGCTGTTGCGGGGGGCTGGGGTTGCGGTAACCCCGGTTCTGACCGCGGCAGGGGCGCAGTTTGTGACGCCGTTGTCAGTGTCGGCGCTGGCGGGGGAAAAGGTCTATTCGAACCTGTTTGACCTGACGGACGAGGCCGAGCTGGGCCATATCCAGCTCAGCCGGGTGGCGGACCTGATTGTGGTGGCGCCTGCGACGGCGGATCTGATGGCCAAGATGGCGGGGGGGCGGGCGGATGATCTGGCGTCCACGCTGCTGCTGGCCACGGATACGCCCGTGCTGGTGGCCCCGGCGATGAATGTGCGGATGTGGGACCATCCAGCGACACAGCGCAACATCGCGCAGTTGCGGGCCGATGGGGTGCGGTTCGTCGGGCCTGATGAGGGCGAGATGGCTTGCGGCGAGTTCGGGCCGGGGCGGTTGGCGGAACCGGAGGCGATTTTCGCGGCTGTGTCTTCCGTCTTGGCGGGGGGGCCGCTAGTCGGGCGGCATGTGCTGGTGACATCGGGTCCGACGCATGAACAGATTGATCCGGTTCGGTTTATTGCCAATCGGTCGTCGGGCGCCCAAGGGGCCGCGATTGCCGCAGCACTGCGTGATCTGGGGGCCAGTGTGACCTTTGTGACAGGGCCCGCGACAGTGCCGCCGCCCGAGGGGGTGGTCGTGGTGCGGGTCGAGACGGCGGTTCAGATGTTGGCGGCGGTGGAGGCGGCTTTGCCTGCTGATGCGGCGGTCTTTGCGGCGGCGGTGGCGGATTGGCGGGTGGCCAATGCCAGCGGGCAGAAGATGAAGAAGGATGGCTCGGGCCAGGCGCCCGGTCTGCAATTTGTTGAAAACCCTGACATTCTGGCGACTGTTTCCCGTGCGGTGGGGCGGCCTGCGCTGGTTGTGGGCTTTGCTGCCGAGACGGAGGACGTGGTGGCCCATGCGACCGCGAAGCGGCTGCGCAAGGGCTGTGACTGGATCGTGGCGAATGATGTCTCGCCCGGCACCGGCATCATGGGGGGGAGCGAGAATGCTGTGACCCTGATTACGGCGGAGGGGGCCGAGGTCTGGCCAAGGCTGCCCAAGGACGAGGTGGCGCGGCGGTTGGCGGCGCGGATGGCGGAGGCTTTGGCGCATGGCTGACCCGGTGGTGCAGGTGATGTGGGAAGATTGGGCTGACCGCGCCCTGCCCTTGCCGCAGTATGAAACGGCAGGGGCGGCTGGGGCCGACCTGCGGGCCAACCTGCGGCCCGAGGATCGGGCGACTGGTTTCACGCTGGACCCGATGCGGCGGGCGGTTATTCCAACGGGGATTCGTGTCGCAATTCCAATGGGATACGAGATGCAGATCCGGCCCCGGTCGGGCCTTGCGCTGAAGCACGGCATCAGTCTGCCCAACACGCCCGGCACCATCGACAGCGATTATCGCGGGCCCCTCGGCGTGGCGCTGATCAATCTGGGGGCCGAGCCCTATACCATCCAGCATGGCGACCGGATTGCGCAGGCCGTCGTGGCACCAGTGGTGCAGGCTGGGTATCAAGTGGTTGAAATACTTGACGAAACGGCGCGGGGCGATGGGGGCTTTGGCTCTACGGGGCGGGGATGATCTGGGTTCTGGTCCTGTGTGGGGTGTTGTGGGTCTTGGGCGGGGTGTTTGATCGGCCAAGGCGGGAACGCTGGATATTGCTGGCCGGGATCTGGGTTCTGGCGTTTTTTCTGTTCTGGGTGCCGGGGGATTTCACCTCGGACCATGCGCGGGTTTGGGTGTTGGTGACGGTGTTTGCGAGTTTGGGCTTTGGCTATGTCTTTGTCCTGCAACGGGTAAAACAAAGGGTAAAGGTTCCGGACGCGCCCAAACCCCTGTTCCAACCCGCCGAGTTGGAGCGTTATGCCCGCCACATCATGCTGCGCGAAATTGGCGGACCGGGGCAGAAGGCGTTGAAGAATGCCCGGGTTCTGGTGATTGGGGCGGGAGGGTTGGGGTCACCAAGCCTTTTGTATCTGGCCGCTGCGGGGGTGGGCACGATTGGGGTGGTGGACGACGATACGGTTGATGCGTCGAACCTGCAGCGGCAGATTATCCATACGGATCAACGGATTGGCATGCCCAAGGTGCAGTCGGCCCGGGATGCGATGCTAGCCTTGAACCCCTTCATTCAGGTGCGGCCCTATCAGAAGCGGTTGAATGCCGGGACGGCGGCGATCTTGGACGACTATGACCTGATCCTGGACGGGTCGGACAATTTCGACACGCGCTATCTGGTGAACCAGTTGGCTGCCAAGGCGGGCAAGCCGTTGATTTCCGCGGCCATCACCCAATGGGAGGGGCAGATCAGCCTGTATGACCCCGCCCGTGGAACCCCCTGTTACCAATGCATTTTTCCCCATCGCCCCGCCCCGGGCATGGTACCGACCTGCGCCGAGGCGGGCGTCGCCTCACCCCTGCCCGGGGTGATTGGCGCGATGATGGCGATGGAGGCGGTCAAGCATATCACCGGCGCGGGTGAGGGGTTGAAGGGGCGGCTGATGATCTATGATGCGCTTTATGCTGAGGTGCGGGTGATCGGGATCAAACGGCGCGAGGGTTGCGAGATTTGCGGGGCAACCCATTGAGGGCGCTGTGTTAATCGGCCCGGTTAACGGAGTTTTTACGACCTTAAAACCACCGATTAAGGGTCCATGATGCCTCTACCAGATGGCCTTGGTCCGGTGATCGCGGCGTGGATTAACGATGATGTGCGAAGCGGGGTGACACCGCTGGCCGCCGGGTGGGATTGCGAGGCGATGGCGGTGGGGGGCGTGGTGGTCAAGCGGCCCCGCAATGCGGAGGCTGCGGCGCGTCTGCGGCGCGAGGTGCGGCTGCTGGCGCTGATCGGTCCGAGGGTGCGGGTTGCGGTGCCGCAGATGCATCTGGTCGAGGGGCCGCCGGTTTGGTCATGGCACAGGGGTTTGCCGGGGCAGCAGGTCTTGCCCGAGGAGTATGATGCGCTGCCGGTGGTGGCGCGTGACCGGCTGGCGGGGGATCTGGCGCGGTTGATGGCCGATCTGCATGCCATCCCGCTGGCGGAGGCCAGGGCGGTGGGGGCGGTGGAGGTGCCGGGCTGGGAGATACCGCAGATCGACTGGCCTGAAGGCCTGCGCGCTGTGGCCGAGTTTGTTGCCCGCGTGGACCTGCCGCCGGACCCGATGGGGCAGGTTCTGGGGCAGTTCGACGGGCATGGCTGGAACATGGCCTTTGATTCGCAGCGACAGCTATTGAACGGGGTCTATGATTTCGGTGATGCAGGGATCGGGGCGCTGCACCGGGATTTCATCTATGCGGGCCTCACCTCAATGGACCTTATGGAGCGGGTGGTTGCGGCTTATCAGGCCGAGCGGGGGGTGCGGCTGGATATGGAGCGGATTGGCGTGCTGGCCGGGCAGCACCGGTTGTGGGAGGTGGCACAAGGCGGCGGGGCGGATCATGTCGCCCGGGTGCATCTGTGGCGCGATTGGTGGGGGGTTTAGCGGTGATCAGGCTGACGAGTCATGTGCTGGTGGTGCTGCTGCTTACAGTGCTGACGCAGTTGGGCGGGCTGATCTGGATCGTCTCGCGCTGGTTCCGGCGGCCTGTGCTGGTGTTTGTGCTGGCCTATGCCGGGGTTTGGGGGGCGGTGCAGGTTGTGGCGCCGATGACAGGCCGGGTTGCGCTGCCGTGCTTTGGCGCGCTGCTGCGGTCACAATCGGTGGTCTATTGCGGATTGATGCGCAACTTTGTTACGCCGCAACTGGCGGCGGTGGCAATCGATGCGGCAAAACGGGTGGAGGCGGAGTTTCCCGGCACGGTGACGCTTGCGCTGGATGGCGGGTTTCCGTTTCTGGATGGCGTGCCGTTGCTGCCGCATCTGTCGCATGACGATGGGGAAAAGCTGTATCTGGGGTTCTATTATCAGGGGCTAAAGGGAGACTATGGGCAGGGGCAGACCCGCTCGCCGTTGGGCTGTTTCGCTTTCGAGGCGCTGGAAGGGCCCGACACTTGCCCGCCGGTCTGGCTGACGCTGCGCTGGCGGATGGGTTGGCTGCAAGGCCGGTTTGCCGCGATGGAGGTTGAGTCGCAGCGGACCCGGGTGCTGGTCCGGGCCCTTTTGGCGGATGCGCGGGTGGGCAAGGTTTTTGTCGAGCCGCCACTGGCCCGGGCCTGGGGGCTCATGGACCCCAAGCTTCGGTTTCAGGGTTGCCGCGCGGCGCGGCATGACGACCACATCCATCTGCAACTCGGGACTTGAGCGGGTGTAAGGAAGATGGGCGGTTCGGCTTTCCCGACCGGGAAAGTCGGTTCGCCCATCCCGGTTCAGCCAATGCGGTAGCTGGAGGCGGTGACGCCGCCGAACACGTTTTCATCATGATAGACCATGGTGGCCGTTTCATCCTCGGCGGCGCCCAAGGCGGTGAAGAGGGGGACAAGGTGATCCTCTTGCGCGTGGCAGGTGCGGGCATAGGGGGCGCTCTCCCAATCCATGAGTGCGTCAGTGCGGGCAGCACCGGTTTTGCCCATCGTCATGGCCAGCCAGTCGTCAAAGGCCTTGGACGGCACTTTGGCGCCAGGGCCAAACAGGCGCAGGTTGTGGTAGCTGAGGCCGGAGCCGACGATCAGCACGCCTTCATCGCGCAGGGGGGCCAGGGCACGGCCCAGGGCAAAGTGGGCTGCGGGAGAATATCCGTGTTGCAGCGACACCTGATAGATCGGCACATCTGCCTTGGGATACATCACATAGGCCGGCGCAAAGGTGCCGTGATCAAACCCACGTTTCGCATCCAGATGGGTGGGCAGGCCGGCGGCTGCGATCAGGTCGGCTGTGCGACGGGCGATTTCGGGGGCGCCGGGGGCGGGGTAGATGATCTGATAGGTTTCGGGCGGGAAGCCGCCGTAATCATACAGCATGCCGGGTTTGGCGGCGGACATCACCGCGAAATCGGATTGTTCCCAGTGTCCTGATACCATGCAGATGGCCTTGGGGGTGGTGCCGATTTCGGCGGGCATCCGGGCCAGTGACACCTCCAGGCTGGCCAGCATCTGGCGCATGTTGGGCAGCCAGGGCCAGGGGCCGCCACCGTGAGAGATGAAATAGGTGGGAAGTCTGGGCATCGGAGCCTCCTTCGGGATCGCTTGGCCAAAGATGCCCCTTCCAGCCCTGTGGCGCAATTGTGCGAAAAGGCCCGCCCATTGTGCAGGGCCGCGCAGGGTGGGGGATAGGGCGGGTCCGGCAGGGGGGGAGCGCGAGGTGTCCCACGCGTGAAAGCCGCGTAAAGTATAGGTCTTTCAATGGGTTGTGGATTTCCGTTAACACACTGGAAAGGTTTGTGTTTCCCCCCTGGCAGCACGCCTGCCAGGTGTGGCGGTTGGGGCGAAAATTTGTCCCAAGGGGTGCGAAGATCGGTTATACTTTGGGAAAGAACGACACCAAAGGGATTTGAGCATGACCGTTGTCAGTGATTACACAGGAATTCTTTACGCAGCCGATGAGGAGCCCAAATGGGCCTGGAACGGCATGACCTCGGCCGGAACGGCGGTGATCGTGACCTATTCCTTTGTTCAGGGGGCCGATCTGGCGGTGTGGGAGGCCGACAGTTTTTACGAGAATGACGGCTATACCAGCATGACCAGCACGCAGCGCGCCAATTTTCGGGATGCGCTGGTGCTGTATCAACAGGCGGCGGGGATCCGGTTTGTCGAGGTGGCAAGCGGGCAGGGCATGATCAATGCCATGAACACCTCGGGCTCGGATTGGGGCGGTTGGGCGAACTCTCCCTATTCGGATCAGTATTCCACGGGGAAGGGGGAACTGGTCATCGACAATACCGGGACCTTTGCCGAGGGCAGTTTTGCCTTTCAGACCATATTGCACGAACTGGGCCATGCGATGGGGTTGGAGCATCCCTGGGAAGGTGGGATCACGCTGGCCGCTGCCTTGGATAACCAGTTGCAGACCGTGATGACGTATAACAACCGCTCGCCCTATACGCCCCATCTGGGTACGCTGGATGTGGCGGCGATGCAGGCGCAGTACGGCGCGGCATCGGCCACGGCGGGATGGGTGATTACCTATGCGACCGGGATCGTCTCGGTCGTCGGGTCATCGCGGAACGACACCATTCTGGGTGTGGCAGGTCAGACGCGGGTGGATGGTGCGGCCGGTGCGGACAAGCTGATGGGCCGGGAGGCGGATGACACCCTGAACGGCGGCGATGGCGACGACCGGGTTTGGGGCAATGCGGGCAGTGATATTCTGTATGGCGATGCCGGCAACGATCTTCTGTACGGCGGCGCCGGGGGCGGTTGGGTCGATGGCAGTGACAGTCTGTATGGCGGATTGGGCCGGGACAGGCTGTACGGCAACAGCAATCGCGATGTCATGTTCGGCGGCACCGGCAATGACCTGTTTGACGGGCAAGGCGGGGATGACGAGATGCGCGGCGGCGCCGGCAATGACACGCTGAACGGCGGGGCGGGTGACTGGGGCAATCAGGCCATTTATGGCGATCTGGGTAATGATGTCCTGCGGGGCGACCGGGGTCAGGACACGCTTTATGGCGGCGCGCAAGACGACAAGCTGTATGGCGGCGGCGATTGGGATTCGCTGTTTGGCGGGGATGGGGATGATGTGCTGTATGGTGGCGGCACCGGGGCGGTGATGGATACCTTCACCGGCGACGGCGGGGCGGACAGATTCGTGTTCACCTCGGCCGATGGGTCGTCAACCATGTACATCACCGACTTCAGACGCGGTCAGGACAAGATTGACGTGACGGAAATGGGGGTCACCTTTGCCAATGTCACAAAGAATGGCGCGTGGCTGATTGTCGAGGGGTTGTGGATCAACACCACGGTCACGGCCCAGATCACGGCGGGGGATTTCCTGTTCTGACCGGGGCTGGGGCCATACCCGATCCTGTGTGACGGGCCCGGGCTGGGGGTGGTGTGGTGAAACCCCACCCGGCACCGATGTCTGGCCCCTTGCCCCCAACCCCCTGCTTCCTACATAGTCGGGCATAGCTTTGTGACCAATGGGGAGTGCACACATGAAGATTGCTGCTGCTGTTGCCGGTCTGGCCATGATGGCCGGGACCGCTGCCTTTGCCCAAGCCTTGCCTGATCTGGGCGGGAAAGAAATCGTGATCGTGACGGAAAACGCCTATCCGCCGTTGCAGTTTCTGGATGCGTCCGGGGCGGCTGTTGGTTGGGAATATGACGCGGTGGCCGAACTGGCCAAGCGGCTGAATTTCACGGTGAAGTACGAGAACATCTCATGGGATGCGATGATTCCGGCGGTGTCGGAAGGGCAGTTCGATCTGGGGATGACCGGGATCACCATTCGCGATGACCGCAAGGAGAAGGTAGACTTTTCCGACAGCTACATGACCAGCCAGATGGTGATGATGGTGCGCGGCGATGAGACGCGGTTTGCGGACAAGGCCAGCTTTGCCGCCAATGCCGAATTGCTAATGGCCGCACAGCCCGGCACGACGCCGTTCTATGTGGGCGTGTATGAGGTGCTGGACGGCGACGAGGCCAACCCGCGGATCAAGCTGTTCGAGACGTTTGGCGCGACGGTCGAGGCGCTGAAGGCGGGCGATGTCGATCTGGTGCTGACCGATGGCACGGCGGGGGCTGGCTATGTTGAAGCCTCGGCCGGTGGTCTGAAGATCGTGGGCGAGAAGTTGGGGACCGAGGATTTCGGGTTCATCTTCCCCAAGGGGTCTGATCTGGTTGGGCCGATGAACGCCGGGATTGCGGCGTTGAAGGCGGATGGCACTTTGGACGTCCTGAATAAGAAGTGGTTCCTGGACTACAAGATGGGGTCGTAAGGCCCCTTGGCCCCGGGTTGACGCCCGGGGCCTGTTTTCATGCAGAAAGACCCCAAAGACGATTTCCCGTGGTGGCTGGTCCTGTTGGTCGGGATCGGCCTTTGGTTGTTTTATGAGGTTTGGGCGAACCAGATCTATGCCGATGTGTTGCAGACGCTGGCCAAGGGGATATGGATCACGGCGGCGGTGACGGTGATTGCCTATAGCTCGGCCTGCGTGATGGGGTTGGGGTTGGCGCTGGCGGGGTTGTCGCGCTGGCAGGTGCTTCGGCAGGCGGCGCGGCTGTATGTCGAGGTGGTGCGCGGGGTGCCGATCATCGTGCTGCTGCTGTATGTCGCCTTTGCGGCGGCACCTGCGCTGGTGATTGCGGTGAACTGGGTGTTGGGGTTTGTGGGCGCGGAGCCGTGGAAGACCCGCGATTTCCCGCTGATCGCGCGGGCGGTGATTGCGCTGACGATCGCCTATTCGGCATTCTTGGCCGAGGTGTTCCGGGCCGGGTTGGTGGCCGTGGACAAGGGGCAGATCGAGGCGGGGATGGCGTTGGGGCTGTCTGGCTGGCAGCGGTTTCGGCATATCGTCTTTCCGCAGGCGTTTCGGACGATCTTGCCGCCGCTCGGGAATGATTTCGTGGCGATGGTGAAGGATTCGTCGCTGGTTTCCGTGCTGGGGGTGTCGGACATCACGCAACTGGGCAAGGTGACGGCGGCGGGGAATTTCCGCTATTTCGAGACGTATAACGTGGTGGCGCTGGTGTATCTGACGATGACGATATCATTGTCGCTGGTGCTGCGGCGGCTGGAAGCGCGCCTGAAGGATAAAGAGAAATAAGAGCCTCCGGCGGGAGTATTTGCGCCGGACTGAAAGGGGATGCGATGAGCAATGCGTTGATGAGCAATGCGTTGATGGGCGATTGGGGTGGGGCGTTTGGGTTGCCGCCGTTCGGGGCGGTCCGGGATGAGGATTTCCGGCCCGCCTTTGACGCGGCGCTGGCCGAGGCGCGGGCGAATGTGGCGGCGATAGCAGCTGCGGAGGAGGCACCGACATTTGCCAATGTGATCGAGGCGTTGGAGTTGTCGGAGGTGGCGCTGACCAAGGTGGCGGGGGTGTTCTATAACCTTATCGGCGCGGACAGCACTGAGGCGCGGGAGGCGTTGCAGAGTGATATGGCGCCGGTGTTGAGTGCCTATTCCTCGGAAATCACCAACAATGCGGCGCTGTTTGGCAAGATCGAGGCGTTGTGGCAGGGGCGGGAGGCTTTGGGGCTGACGCCGGAGCAGGCGCGGGTGTTGGAGTTGTACCGGCGGATGTTCGTGCGGTCGGGGGCGCAGTTGCAGGGCGAGGCGGCGGCGCGGTTGACGGAGGTGAAATCTCAGTTGGCGGTTTTGGGGACCAGGTTCAGCCAGAACCTGCTGGCGGATGAGCGGGAGTGGTTCATGGAACTGTCGCCTGCCGACTTGGAGGGGTTGCCGGAGTTTGTGGTCGCCTCGGCCCATGCGGCGGGGGCGGAGAAGGGTTTGGGGCCGGTGGTGACGTTGAGCCGGTCGTTGATTGTGCCGTTCTTGCAATTTTCACCGAAGCGCGCCTTGAGGCAGCGGGCCTATGAGGCATGGGTTGCGCGGGGTGCCAATGGTGGGGCGACCGACAACCGGGGCATTGCTGCGGAGATTTTGGCGCTGCGCGAGGAGCGGGCGAAGTTGTTGGGGTATTCGAGCTTTGCCGCGTATCGGTTGGAGCCGGAGATGGCCAAGACGCCGGACGCCGTGCGCGGGTTGTTGATGCGGGTGTGGGAGCCTGCCAAGCGCAAGGCCTTGGGCGATGCCGGGGTGTTGGAGGCGATGCTGCGGGCGGATGGGATTCAGGGGCCGTTGGAGGCCTGGGATTGGCGGTATTATTCGGAGAAGCGGCGGAAGGCGGAGCATGATCTGGATGAGGCGGTGTTGAAGCCCTATCTGGGGTTGGAGGCGATGCTGGGGGCGATGTTTGATTGCGCCACCCGTCTGTTCGGGTTGGAGTTCAAGCCGCTGGACGTGCCGCTCTATCACCCCGATGCGCGGGCGTGGGAGGTGTCGCGGAACGGGGCGCATGTGGCCGTGTTCATTGGCGATTACTTTGCCCGGGGGTCAAAGCGGTCGGGGGCGTGGTGTTCGGACATCAGGGCGCAAAAGCGGTTTGGCGGGGTGCAGACGCCGGTGGTGGTGAATGTATGCAACTTTGCCAAGGCGGACCCGGCGCTGCTGTCTTATGACGATGCGCGGACGTTGTTCCATGAGTTTGGCCATGCGCTGCATCAGATGCTGTCGAATGTGACCTATGGCTTTATCGCCGGGACCAATGTGGCGCTGGATTTCGTGGAACTGCCGAGCCAGTTGTACGAGCATTGGCTGGAGGTGCCGGAGGTCCTGGAAAAGCACGCGCGGCATGTCGAGACGGGCGAGCCGATGCCGGCGGATATGCTGAAGCGGCTGCTGGCGGCGGGGACCTATGATCAGGGCTTTGCGACGGTGGAGTTTGTCAGTTCCGCATTGGTGGACCTTGCGTTCCATGAGGGGGATGCCCCGGCGGACCCGATGCAGAAACAGGCCGAGGTGTTGGAGGGCTTGGGGATGCCCCATGCCATTCGGATGCGCCACGCCACGCCGCATTTTGCCCATGTGTTTTCGGGCGATCATTATTCCAGCGGGTATTACAGCTATATGTGGTCGGAAGTGATGGACGCCGATGCCTTTGCCGCATTCGAGGAGGCGGGGGATCCGTTTGACCCGGCCACGGCGGCCCGGTTGGAGAAGTTCGTGCTGGGGGCGGGCGGGTCGGAGGAGGCGGATGTTCTGTACGCCAAGTTCCGCGGCCGGATGCCGGGGGTGGAGCCGATGCTGAAGGGGCGGGGGTTGCTGGATGCCTGAACGGGCGATGATCACCGAGATTGAGGATTTCTTCACCCTCGGTTGCGGGCGGTGCGACAGGTTCGCGACGCCGGAGTGTTCGACAAGGCGTTGGATTGTCGGGTTGAACGGGTTGCGGCGGATTTGCCGGGATATGGGGCTAAGCGAGCATGTGAAATGGGGCCATCCCTGTTACATGCACGCCGGTCGGAACATCGTGCTGATCGGGGCGTTGCGGGGGGATTTTCGGCTGGGATTCTTCAATTCGGCGCTGATGAAGGACCCGGATGGTGTGATGGAGAAGCAGGGGCCGAACACGCAGAACCCGGATTCGATCCAGTTTACCGATGTCGGGCAGGTGGCCGAACAGGAGACCATCTTGCGCGCCTATATCGCCGAGGCGATGGGCTATGCCGAGGCTGGTATTCTGCCGGTGAAGGTGCCGCAGGAGATTGAGTTGCCCGATGAATTGGTCGAGGCGATGGATGCCGACCCCGACCTGGCCGAGGCGTTTCATGCGCTGACGCCGGGGCGGCAGCGGTCTTATGTGATCGTGCTGGGGCAGGCCAAGGCATCGGCGACCAAGGTGGCGCGGATCGAGAAGCTGCGGCCCAAGATATTGGCAGGCAAGGGTGCCAATGAGTATTGAGGGGGGCTTGCCCGCGTTGGCCGAGGCCCTAGCCGAGGTCATGCGCTGGCGGTTCGGCCAACCGGACGGGGGCCAAAGCCCCCGGCCAGCGCCCTCCCTCCCCTAGGAGGGCGCTTCTCGCCCTCCAGGTCGGGCGCTGTCCTATGGTGGATGGGCTGAACCTGTCAGGTTGACTGTTGGTCGCGTCGGGCGGGGAAACGCGGTGCGTTTCCTTATCCGCCCGAGCCTTGGGTGGGTTCAGGTGGGGGGCTTTGCCGCATCCTGCTAACGCAGGGCGCTGGGCGGCTGGCCGAACCTTGCCCGGAAGGCGCGGCTGAGGGTTGAGGGGGAGGAGAAGCCGGTGCGCAGGGCGACCTCGGCCAGGGGGTGGCGGGTGTCGGTTACCATGCGGCGGGCTGCGGCAAGGCGCAGGTCCAACGCATAGGCGGCGGGGGTCATCGCGACATTCTGGCGGAACAGGGTTTCCAGACGCCGGGGCGACAGGCCGGCCCGGGTGGCAAGGTGGCGGGTGGGTTCGGGGGCGTCCAGCGTCGCCTCCATCCGGGCAATGGTTTGGGCGACGCGGGGGTCCAGGCGTTTGTCGGGCTTGGTGGCGAGGATCTGGGGGTCAGACCCTTCGCGGGCGGTGGTGATGAAGCTGGCCGCCACTTGCAGCGCGGTGGCTGGGCCGTGGCGGGAGCGGATCAGGTGCAGCATCAGGTCGGCGGCAGGCGCGGCCCCGCCTGCGGTAAAGCGATTGCGGTCAATGACATAGCGGTCGGGGACGACATCGACCTCCGGATGGGCGGCGGCAAGATCCTCCAGATCCTCCCAATGGACAGTCGCCTTGTGGCCGTTCAGCAGGCCAGCGCGGGCAAGGACCCAGGCCCCGGCGTCAATGCCGCCGATGGCGGTGAAGCGGGGCGAGAGGCGGGACAGGTCGCGGATGAGCGGGGCGGTGGCCACCTCGGACTGGCGGAAACCGGCGATAACAACCAGCGCGTCGGCACCCTCTGCGGCAGAAAGGGGGCCGGTGGAGGGCAGTTCAATCCCGCAGGTCAGGGGCACGGGCGCGCCGTCGGGCGAGGTGATGCGCCAGCGGTACGCCTCATGCCCCAGATGGCGGTTGGCGGAGCGGAGGGGGTCGAGGACGGAGGCCACCTCAAGGATACTCGCCTGTGGCAGGACGAGGGCGGCGAGGGTGAGAGGTTTTGCCGAAGGGGCAAAGATTGTTGCGGTTTGTGCCATGTGGATTTCGTAAATCGTCAAGCCTTTGGCCGCAAGGGCGTTATGGTGGCTGAAAAATGGAGGAACGTTATGCCCTTGGCCATGAACCGCGAAGTATTCATCACCTGTGCCGTTACGGGGTCGGGGGGTACACAGGACCGTTCCCCCCATGTGCCGCGTTCGCCGGAGCAGATTGCCAAGTCGGCGATTGATGCGGCCAAGGCGGGGGCGGCGGTGGTGCATTGCCATGTGCGGGACCCGGAGACGGGCAAGCCCAGTCGCGATGGGCGGCTGTACCGTGAGGTGACGGAGCGGATCAGGGAAAGCGGCACCGATGTCGTCTTGAACCTGACGGCGGGGATGGGCGGCGATCTGCTGTTTGACGGGACCGAGGCGATGGACCGGATGGGGGCGCGGTCTGACATGGCGGGGGCGACCGAACGGGTGGCGCATGTGGTCGACTGCCGGCCCGAGATTTGCACGCTCGACTGCGGGACGATGAACTTCAACGAGGCGGACTATGTGATGGTCAACACGCCCGGTCTGCTGCGCGACATGGCCAAGCGGATGGTGGCGAGCGGAACGCGGATTGAGATTGAGGCGTTTGACACCGGGCATTTGTGGCTGGCCAAGCAGTTGGCATCGGAAGGGATCATCCCTGATCCGGTGCTGGTGCAACTGTGCATGGGCGTGCCGTGGGGCGCGCCGGATGATCTGAACACCTTCCTTGCCATGGTCAATAATGTGCCAAGCAACTGGTTCTGGAGCGCCTTTGCGATTGGGCGCAACCAGATGGCCTATGTCGCGGCAAGTGTTCTGGCGGGCGGCAATGTGCGGGTGGGGTTGGAAGATAACCTGTGGCTGGACAAGGGCGTGCTGGCGACGAATGCTCAGTTGGTGGAGCGGGCGGTCAGCATCATCAGCAATCTTGGGGCGCGGGTGATCACGCCGGCTGAGGTGCGGGCGAAGCTGAAGCTGGGGAAACGTTCACCGATGGGGCGCTGAATCATGGAAACTGTCAAATTCACCGAAATGAAGCATGGCGACGCCGAGGATTATGCCATGCTGGACAAGCATGAACGCGATTATGCGGCGGGAACGGCGGACCGGTTGGTCGACGCGTTGCGCGACTTGGACGAAAGCCTGTCGGGCTACAAGGTCACGCGGCTGGGCCATTCCTTGCAAGCTGCCACGCGGGCCTGGCGGGCCGGGGCGGATGACGACTGGGTTGCGTGCGCGCTGTTGCACGACATCGGCGACATCTACGCGCCCTACAATCATGACGAATATGCCGCCGCCATCCTGCGCCCCTTCGTGCGCGAGCAATGCGCCTGGGTTGTGGAAAAGCATGCCGATTTCCAGCGGCTCTATTACGCGCATCATCTGGGCGGCAACAAGGACGCGCGGGAAAAGCATCGCGGCAGCGCGTATTTCGACGATTGCGCCGCGTTTTGCGAGACTTGGGACCAGAACAGCTTTGACCCCGATTATGACACTCTGCCGCTGGAGTTTTTCCGCCCGCTGGTCCGTCAGGTCTTTGCGCGCAAGGCCTATGACCCAAGCGTGACCCGCCGGGGAGAGCGCATGGCGCTGAGTGACGCGGACCGCGCCCGGGAACGGCAGGCATGAGGGGATGTGCGGCCAAAGGCCCGGCCGGTGGCAGTCGCGCCTTGCAGGGGCTGTGATGCGAAAGCTGGCATTCGTCTTGGCTATGCTGTTGCCGGTGATGGCGCTGGCCGGGCCGGTGCGTGACCTGTCGCAACCGATGGGCGTGGTGGCGGGGTATGACAAGGCGCGGCTGGTGGGACAGTGGTTTCAGGTGGCACGGTCTGACAGTTGGATCGAGGCGGACTGCCAAGGCGTGACCGTCACCATCGCAGCGCGAGAGGACAGCCGGTTGACCCTGAAACTCGCTTGCCACAAGGGCGCGCCTGACGGGCCCCTGGTTCCCATCGAGGGTATTCTGGCCGAGGTTATGCCGGGCCTTTACTATTGGCGCCTTGTCCGGCTGGCGCAACTGGGCGATCTGGAACTGGCGGTTCTATGGGCCGCGCAGGATGACAGCATGGTGGTGATCGGGTCGCGCACGGGTCAGGTGGGCTGGGTTCTGGCAAGATTGCCCGATGCGGACGTGGCCCAAGGCGTGCAGGTCTTGGTGGACAATGGTTATGACCCGGGCGCGATTGACCCGGTCCAGCATTAGGGGTTGGCATGAGGGCGTTTGCAGCGGGGATCATCGGGCTTTTGGCGCTGCTGGGCACGGGTCCGGCCTTGGCGCAAGTGAGGGATGAAAGCGTGCCGATGGCGGTGGTGCAGTCGGTGGACCTGAACCGCTATCTGGGCCGCTGGTATGAGATTGCCCGCTTTCCGAACCGGTTCGAGCGGGGCTGTGAGGATGTGACGGCAGAGTATGGTCTGCGCCAGGATGGCCGGATTTCGGTGGTCAACACCTGCGTCAAGGAGGGCGTGGCCGAGGCGATCGAAGGGCAGGCTTGGGTTGTGGCCCCGGGGCAGTTGATGGTGACCTTTGTGCCCTGGCTGGGCAGTCTTGCCGCCGGGGATTACTGGGTGTTGCATCTGGAGCCTGACTATTCGATGGCAGTCGTCGGGGCACCCACGGGCAGTTTCGGCTGGATCCTGTCGCGGGAGCCGCAACTGTCCAAGGCGATGATGCAGCGGGCTTTGGATGTCTTTGCCGCCAATGGCTATGACACCGCACAGTTGGAAATCGTGGCCCAGAGCGGCCGCTAGGAAACAGGGGGTGCGCCCCCGGGACGAAAGGGACGGAAGATGGCACGGAAAGCAGCGATCATTGGCGGCGGGGTTATCGGCGGCGGTTGGACGGCGCGGTTTTTGCTGAACGGCTGGAACGTGTCGGTGTTCGACCCCGATCCGCAGGCGGAGCGCAAGATTGGCGAGGTGTTGGCCAATGCCCGGGCATCGCTGCCTGCCCTGTCGGACGTGCCGATGGGGGCCGAAGGCAAGCTGACCTTTGCTGCCACGATCACCGAGGCGGTGGAAGGGGCGGATTACATTCAGGAATCAGTGTCCGAGCGGCTGGACCTGAAGCATCGCGTCTTCGCGCAGATTCAACAATCGGCGGGTTTGGGTACTCCGATTGGGTCGTCAACCTCGGGCTTCAAGCCAAGTGAGTTGCAGGAGGGGGCCGCGAACCCTTCGGTGATCTTTGTGGCCCACCCGTTCAACCCGGTTTACCTGCTGCCGCTGGCGGAAGTCGTGCCCTCGGCCCGGTCGGACGCCAAGGTGATCGAGGCCGCCAAGACCATCCTGCGCGAAATCGGGATGTTCCCCCTGCATGTCCGCAAGGAGATTGACGCCCATATCGCCGACCGCTTTCTGGAGGCGGTCTGGCGCGAGGCGCTGTGGCTGGTCAAGGACGGGGTTGCGACGACCGAGGAGATTGACGAAGCGATCCGCATGGGGTTCGGCCTGCGCTGGGGTCAGATGGGGTTGTTCGAGACCTACCGCGTGGCCGGTGGCGAGGCGGGGATGAAGCATTTCATGGCGCAGTTCGGGCCCTGCCTGACCTGGCCCTGGACCAAGCTGATGGATGTGCCCGAGTTCAACGACGAATTGGTCGACTTGATCGCCGGGCAGTCGGATGCGCAATCCGGCCACCACACCATCCGCGAGTTGGAGCGCATCCGCGACAGCAACCTGATCGGCTTCCTGCGGGCGCTGAAGGAGCGTAACTGGGGTGCGGGCAAGGTTCTGCTGGAGCATGACGCCCGCCGCCGGACCGAGATGCTGGCCCCAGGGTCGCATGACCTGTCCGCTCCGCTGGAGATGGCGCAGATGCAGGTTCTGCCGGGATGGATTGATTACAACGGCCACATGACCGAAAGCCGCTATCTGTTTGCGGCGTCTGAGACCTGTGATGCGCTGCTGCGGCTGATCGGGGCGGATATGGACTATGTGAAGGGCGGCCACAGCTATTACACCGCCGAAACCCATATCATGCATCTGGGCGAGGCGAAGCTGGGCGACCGGTTGACCGGCACGGTTCAAATCCTGGGCGCAGATGAAAAGCGGCTCCATCTGTTCACCACCCTTCTGCGCGGGGGTGAAGCGGTGGCGACGGTGGAGCAGATGTGCCTGCATGTCGACATGAAGGCGGGCAAGACTTGTCCGGCGGCGCCCGAGGTGCTGGCGCGTCTGATGCCGATTGCCGAGGCGCACAAGGCGCTGCCCAAGCCCGCAGCGGCGGGGCGGTTCACCGGGCAACGCAAATGAAGCGCGTTCTGATCACGGCGGGGGCAAACGGCATCGGGCTGGTGATGGCCCGCGCCTTTCAGGAGGCGGGCTATCGCGTCTGGGTGACGGATGTGGACAATGACCCGCTGGCCGCCCTGCCGCCGGGCATAAGGGGTAGCCATTGCGATGCTGCCTCTGAAATGGCGATGGAGGCGCTGTTTGCCGACATCGCGCATGACTGGGGAGGCTTGGACGTGCTGTGCGCCAATGCCGGGATCAAGGGCCCGACGGCGGCGATCGAGGATATGCCGCTGGAGGGCTGGCATCAGTGTCTGGGCGTCAATCTGGATGGCGCGATGCTAGCGGCCAAGCATGGCGCGCGGATGATGAAGCCGGCGGGGAAGGGGGCGATGATCTTCACCTCGTCCACGGCGGGCCTGTACGGCGTGCCCTACCGCGCCCCCTATGCGGCGGCGAAATGGGCGGTGATCGGGCTTATGAAGACAGTGGCGATGGAGTTGGGGCCGTTCGGCATCCGCGCCAATGCGATTTGTCCGGGGTCGGTGAACGGCCCCCGGATCGACCGGGTGATCGAGGCGGAGGCGGCAGCCAAGGGCATGACGCCTGATGCAGTGCGGGCGGGCTATGCGTCCGGCACGGCCTTGAAACGCCTGACCGACCCGGATGACGTGGCGCATATGGCGCTGTTCCTCGCCTCGGACGGGGCGCGCATGGTGTCGGGCCAGGCGCTGACCGTCGACGGCTTTACCATCAATCCCGACCCGTGAGGTTATAATGGATTTCGGCCTGAACGAAGAACAACAGATGATCGTGGACACGACCCGCGCCTTTGTGGAGCAGGAGTTGTATCCGCACGAGGCGATGGTGGAACGGACCGGCCATCTGCCGGTGGAACTGATCCGCGAGATCCAGAAAAAGGCCATGGCGGCGGGGCTTTACGCGGCCAACATGCCGGCAGAAGTGGGCGGCGCGGGGCTGGATACGCTGTCTTGGCTTTTGTACGAAAAGGAACTGGGCCGGGCGAACTATGCGCTCCACTGGACCTGCGTGGCGCGGCCGTCGAATATCCTGCTGGCGGGCAATGCCGAACAGCGCGAGCAGTATCTGATGCCTTGCATCAGGGGCGAAACCTGGGATTGCTTGGCGATGACGGAACCGGGGGCCGGGTCTGACCTGCGGGGCATGAAGGCGTCTGCCCGCCCGGATGGCGACGACTGGGTTCTGAACGGCACCAAGCATTTCATCAGCCATGCCGATCTGGCAGGCTTCGCCATCGTCTTTGTGGCAACGGGCGAGGAGCAAACCTCGCGCGGGACCAAGAAGCTGATCACGGCCTTCTTCATCGACAAGGGCACCCCCGGTTTCACCGTCCGCGACGGCTATCGCAACGTCTCGCACCGCGGATACATCAATGCCGTGCTGGAGTTTGACGATTGCCGCCTGAACAAACGCCAGATTCTGGGCGAGGTCCACAAGGGGTTCGAGGTCGCCAATTCCTGGCTGGGCGCGACACGGCTGCAGGTTGCCTCGACCTGTCTTGGCCGTGCAGAGCGCGCCTTGGGCCATGCGCTGAGCTATGCCGCCGAACGCAAGCAGTTCGGCCAGCAGATCGGCAAGTTCCAGGGGATCAGCTTCAAACTCGCGGATATGGCGATGGAGTTGAAGGCAGCGGAACTTCTGACGCGCGAGGCGGCCTGGAAATACGACCAGGGGTCGGTGACAGAAGCCGATATGTCGATGGCCAAGCTGAAGGCGACCGAAGTGCTGGCGATGATTGCCGATGAGGCGATTCAGATCCACGGTGGCATGGGCCTGATGGAGGAACTGCCACTGGAACGCATCTGGCGCGACGCGCGGGTGGAGCGGATCTGGGAAGGCACCAGCGAAATCCAGCGGCACATCATCAGTCGCGAGTTGCTGAGGCCGCTTGGGGCTTGAACCAACAGGAGCGGGGGCCAGCCCCCGCGCCCCCGGGATATTTATGAACCAATGAAATGCACGAAATGTTAACCAATATGGGCGACTCTGAAATGGCCGAACAGGGAGGGATCCCGATGACGGTAACCGGTGAAGATTCCCTGCCTCGTTGGCGCGGGGCAGGGCGTCTTCGTTTGCTTTCATTGGTTCATAAACATCCCGGGGTCCGGGGCAGCGCCCCGGGTGCTGGCCGCGTGGCCGGAGGTCGGCCATGACGCGCCTTGACAGACTCCTCCGCCCAAAGTCGATCGCTGTGCTTGGCGCCGGTTGGGCACTGAATGTCATCGAGCAATGCGGCAAGATGGGGTTTGCCGGGCCGGTCTGGCCGGTGCATCCGACCAAGGCCGAGATTGGGGGCCTAAAAGCCTATGCCTCGCTGGCCGATTTGCCGGGGGTGCCGGATGCGGTGTTCATCGGCGTTAACCGATTTCTGACGGTTGAGGTTGTGCGCGAACTGGCCGCGATGGGGGCTGGGGGGGCGATTTGTTTCGCCAGCGGTTGGACGGAAGCGGGCGAGCCCGAGTTGCAAGCGCAGTTGGTCGCGGCGGCGGGGGACATGCCCATTCTGGGGCCGAATTGCTATGGGGTGATCAACTACCTCGACGGGGCATTGCTATGGCCCGATCAGCACGGTGGGGTGCGGGTGGACAGGGGGGTGGCGCTGGTCAGCCAGTCGTCCAACATCGTCATCAACATGGGCATGCAGAAACGGGCCCTGCCCGTGGCCTATGTCGCCTGTTTGGGCAATGCGGCGGTGGTTGGTTTGGCCGAATTGGCGGGGGCATTGCTGGATGACCCAAGGGTCACGGCGATTGGACTTTATATCGAGGGGATTGACGATGCTGCGGGCTTTGCCGCGCTGGCGCAGAGTGCGCGGGCGGCGGGCAAGGGGATTGTGTGCATCAAGTCAGGCAAGACGGAGTTGAGCCGGGTGGCGGCGGCGTCGCATACTGCCTCGCTGGCGGGGGGCGGGGCGGCGTCCAGTGCATTCCTGCGGCAGATCGGGGTGGCGGAGGTGAATACGCCGTCTGAATTGATCGAGACGTTGAAGATTTTCCATGTGCACGGGTCGCTGGGGACGCGGCTGTGCAGTCTGTCCTGTTCGGGGGGTGAGGCGGGGTTGGTGGCGGATCTGGCCGCGCCGTTCGGGATCGAGTTTCCGCCGGTGCCGGACACGGTTCGGGCTCGGTTGGGCGAGATTCTGGGGCCGATCGTGACGATTGCGAACCCCTTGGATTACCACACTTTCATCTGGGGCGATGGGCCCCGGACGACGGATGTGTTTTCGACCATGCTGTCGGGCTATGATGCGGGGGTCTATATCATCGACACGCCACGGTCGGACCGGTGTGATCCGTCGGGCTATCAGCCTGCCTTGGATGCGATTGTGGCGGCGCAGGTGGCGACGGGGAAGCCGGCTTTGCCCGTCGCCTCGATGGCCGAAAATTTTGATGAGGGTTATGCTGCGGCATTGATGGCGCAGGGGGTGTGCACGCTGATGGGGCTGGAGACGGCTTTGGCGGCCATTCGGGCGGCGCAGGTCGGGCCGGGGCCCAAGGATTGGCGGCCGTTGGCGCCTGTGGCGCACAGGGAGACGGTCTTGCTGGATGAGGCGGCGGGCAAGGCCCTGTTGGCGGCGGCGGGAGTGGCGGTGCCGCGTTCTGCGACGGCGGTGGATTTGGCGGGGTTGAGTGTGGCGGGGTTGACCGCGCCTTATGCGCTGAAGGGGTTGGGGTTTGCCCACAAGACCGAGGCGGGGGCGGTGCGGTTGGGCGTCACCTCGCTGGAGGGTCAGGCCGAGATGGTGGGGGCCACGGGCTATCTGCTGGAGGAGATGGTCACGGGGGCCGTGGCCGAGGTTCTGGTGGGGCTGCGGCGGGACCCGGTGTATGGCGTGTCGCTGACCTTGGGGATGGGCGGGGTGACGGCGGAGGTGTTGGCCGACACGGTGACGCTGATCCTGCCTGCGACCGAGGTGGAGGTGTTGGCGGCGCTCGGCAAGTTGCGGTTGTGGCCCTTGCTGGACGGGTATCGGGGGCGCAAGCGGGCGGATGTTGCGGCGGTGGCGGCCTTGGCGGTGCGGTTGGGTCAGGTGATGGCGGCGGATGCCAGCCTTGAGGAAATTGAGATTAATCCGGTGATGGTGCGCGAAAGCGGGGCTGTTGCGGTGGATGCTTTGATCAGGAGGGCGATGTGATGCAGATGATGACCGAGGGGCCGATCCGGACCCGGCGTGAGGGGGCCATTCTGGAGGTCACGCTGGACCGGCCCAAGGCCAACGCGATTGATCTGGTGACGAGCCGGATCATGGGGCTGGCGTTCCGGGCGTTTCGGGATGATGACTCGCTCAGGGTTTGCATCCTGCGGGCGGAGGGGGAGAAGTTCTTTTGCCCGGGGTGGGATTTGAAGGCTGCAGCGGGCGGCGATGCGGTGGACGGCGATTATGGCGTGGGCGGGTTTGGGGGGTTGCAGGAACTGCCCAATCTGAACAAGCCGGTCATCGTGGCGGTCAACGGGATTTGCTGTGGCGGTGGGTTGGAACTGGCGCTGTCGGGGGATTTGATCCTGTGTTCCTCGAATGCGACCTTTGCGCTGCCGGAGATCCGGTCGGGGACGGTGGCCGATGCGGCGTCGATCAAGCTGCCGAAAAGGATACCCTATCATGTGGCGATGGATTTGCTGCTGACGGGCCGCTGGTTTGATGCCGAGGAAGCGCTGCGCTGGGGGATTGTGAAGGAAATCTGTGAGCCGGAGGAGTTGCTGGGCAAGGCATGGGATCTGGCGCGGCTGTTGGAATCTGGCCCGCCGCTGGTCTATGCGGCGATCAAGGAAGTGGTGCGGGAGGCCGAGAATATGCGGTTTCAGGACGCTTTGGCCCGGGTCACCAAGAGGTTGTTGCCTACGGTGGACCGGCTCTATTCATCAGAGGATCAGCTGGAGGGGGCGCGGGCCTTTGCCGAGAAAAGGGACCCGGTCTGGAAGGGGAAGTGAGGGTGTCCACATGTGGACGCTTTGAGAAATTGTTCTGAATCAAGGGGTTGACGATTTCCGTTAACCCCTTGTTTACCAAGGCATCTAAAGCGGATGACCCAAACTCACCCTGCGATCTGATAGCGCGACTGCACAAGGCCGGAGGGAAAGCTTTGGGTTTGCAGGTGGCGCAGGGCGATGTCGGTGCCGTCAAGGGGGCCGAACAGGCTGCGGCCTGATCCGATGAGGACGGGGACCCGGGTGATCACCATGTCGGCAATCAGGCCGTCACGCAGAAAGGCCTGAATGATCTGGCCGCCGTCGATATAGGCGCGCTTGTACCCTTCGGCGGCAAGGCCAGCCATGACGGCGCGGGGCGGCAGGGCGGTGATGCGCACCTGGCCTGCCAGATGGGTCGGTACTTCTTCGGCAGCCAAACTGCGCGACAGGACCACAACGGGCAGGGCATAGGGCCAGGGGTCAAACGCCAGCACAGTCTGATAGGTGCCCCGGCCCATCACGATCACATCGATCTGCGCCATGAAGGCGTCATAGCCGTGATCCTCGTCCGGGTTGGTGTGCTGGATCAGCCAGTCGATCGTGCCATCCGGGCTGGCGATGAAACCATCAAGGCTGGTTGCAATGAAGATATGGCCCGTTGTCATCACCCCTCCGCAGCGGATCGTCGTGGGGTGGCAGGCTCTCATGGCGGGGCGGCGCTGGCAATGGGGTGAATTTGCGACATGCCGTGTCGCAGTTCGTGAAGGTTTGGTAACGACGGATGGCTAGGGTCGCGCCAAACGCGGAGGGCCCAAATGCACGACACCGACTATATCATTGTGGGCTCAGGCTCGGCCGGGTCGGTGTTGGCCAATCGGTTGAGCGCGTCGGGCAAGCACCGCGTCACGGTGCTGGAAGCGGGGCAAAGCGATGTGGCGCCACGGCTGATCAACTTCTTTGTTCATTTGCCGCTGGGCTATGGCAAGCTGTTTTATGACCCCAAGGTGAACTGGTGCTACGAGACCGAGCCTGATCCGGGGCTGGCGGGCAACCGGGATTTCTGGCCGCGGGGCAAGGTGTTGGGCGGGTCATCCAGCATCAATGCGATGGTTTATATTCGGGGCCACCGGGCGGATTATGAGGAATGGGGAGCGGCGGCGCCGGGTTGGGGCTGGGACGAGTGTCTGGCGGCCTACAAGGCGATGGAGGATACCGAAGCCGGGGCGGATGAGTATCGCGGCAAGGGCGGGCCTTTGTTTGTGTCGGAGAACCGTCGCGGTTTGCATTGGCTGGTTGAGGATTACATCGCGGCCTGTGGGCAGGCGGGGTTGCCCTATAACCGGGATTTCAACGGGGCGGAGCAGGAGGGGGCTGGCACCTATCAGATGACCATTCACCGTGCCCGGCGCAATTCGGCGGCGCGCGCGTTCTTGCGGCCTGCGATGGGGCGGAAAAACCTGAAGGTGATCACGCAGGCGATGGTGACGCGGGTTCTGATCGAGGGCGGTCGGGCTGTGGGGGTTGAATACTCCAAGGACGGCGCGGTGTTTCAGATGCGCTGCAATGCCGAGGTGATTTTGGCGGGCGGGGCGATCAACAGCCCGCAGTTGTTGCAACTGTCCGGCGTGGGGCCGGGGTCGTTGTTGCAGGGTCTGGGGATTGGCGTGGTGCGGGATAACCCCAATGTGGGCGATCATCTGAACGATCATCAGGGCATCAACTATACCTGGGAGATGAACGCGCCGACCTATAATGACTTGCTTCGGCCGTGGTGGGGCAAGCTGTTCGCGGGGGCGCAGTATTTCCTGACCGGAGGCGGCCCGCTGTCGAAGTCGATCAACCACGGGGGTGGGTTCTTTCGGACAAGGCCGGATCTGGACCGGCCCAACATGCAGTTGTATTTTCAGGCGTTTTCCACGTTGATCCCGCGCAATGGCGAGCGGCCCTTGCTGACGCCGGACCCGTTTTCGGGGCTGTCGATCGGGTTGTCGAATTGCCGCCCCACCTCGCGCGGACAAATCCGGATTGCCAGTGCCGATCCGATGCGGCACCCGCGGATTGTGGCCAATGCCTATTCAACCAACAACGATGTCGAGGAGATGCTGGCCGCCGTCAAGTTCGTGCGCAAGATCGCGGCCCAGCCCGCCTTTGTGGCCCGGATGAAGCACGAGTTGCGGCCGGGGCCGGAGGTACAAAGCGATGAGGCGCTGATCGCCGATTTCAGGGCACGGTCGGGGACGGTGTATCACCCCAGTTGCACGGCGCGGATGGGGGCGGATGAGGGTTCGTCGGTTCTGGATGCGCGGCTGCGGGTGCATGGGGTGGCGGGCCTCAGGGTCTGCGATGCCTCGGCCTTTCCGAACCTGATTGCGGGGAATACAAATGCGCCGTCGATGCTGATGGGATGGAAGGGGGCGGAGGTCATTTTGGCCGACGCGAGGTAGGTTTCTCTTCCACGAATTGCCCAAAGCAATTCGTGACGCGCCTGCCTGCCCCTGGCAGGCGCGTTCCGCGCCAGCCCAGCCAGGCGCGTCACGAACCGCTTTTCCCGTGGTTTCTCGTTGAACCGCCGCGATGCCGTCGCCTTGCGGCTCTCGGCATGGGACGCGGGCAGTCGTCCACTGGACGACTGCTGATCCGGTCCCGGCCCGGTTTGGCTAAGTCAGTTTGCGGCTGCGACCAGTTTGGACACGGTACCGTCAAGGGTCAGCATGTACAACTCGCCCGCGCTGTCCTGCCCAAAGGAGGAGACCTGGCCAAGGCTGGCCGTCGCCTCGGCCATGCCGATCACATCCCGGGCTTGGCCGTCCTTCAGGCGGAAGGACATCAGGTTCCCGGTGCAGAAATCGGAAAAGAAGTAGCGGCCTTGCAGGGCGGGCATGGCAGACCCCCGGTAGACATAGCCGCCGGTGACCGAGCAGCCAAGGTTGTGGTCATAGACATGGACGGGCGGGACAAGGCCGGTCAGATCGCAGGTGGCGGCATCGAAACAACCCATCCCCTCGGCCCGGTTCCAGCCAAGGTTGGCACCTGTATCAGAGGTGTTTAGCACGTTCACCTCCTCCCAGTCGCCCTGACCCACGTCGCCTATATAGAGAAGGTCGCCGTCAAAGGCGGCGCGCCAGGGGTTGCGCAGGCCAAGGGCAAAGATCTCGGGCGCGCCGCCGGGGGTGGCGAAGGGGTTGCCGGGGGGGATGGCATAGGGTTTGGCGGCATCGACGTCGATGCGCAGTAGTTTGCCAAGGCGGGCGTCGGGGTTCTGGCCGTTGCCCCAGGGGTCGCCGCCCGCGCCTCCATCCCCCGTGCCGATATAAAGCAGACCGTCGGGGCCAAAGTCGAGCCAGCCGCCGTTGTGATTGTCGGCCTGATCATGGGGCACGGTTAGAAGGATGGTCAGGGTGGCGGGGTCCGTGGCGCTGCCTTCGGCCACGGTGATGGTGCCGCGCGGGTCGGTGTAATAGACGAAGAAGCGGGCGTTGCGGGTAAAGTCGGGATGGAAGGTCAGGCCCAGCAGGCCCTGTTCTCCGGATCTGCTGATGCTGGAGGAGAGGTCAAGGAAGGGTTGGTCCTGCACCGCGCCATCCGCGATGATACGGATGCGCCCGGTCTGTTCCACCACGAACAGGCGGGGGTCACCGGGCGGGGCGGTCAGGAAGACCGGCTGTTCAAAGCCGGTGGCCACGGTCTGGGCGGCCAGGGTGACGCCGTCCTGGGTGGCCAGCGGGGTTTGAGCCAGGGCGGGCTGTGTCAGCAGCATAAGGGCGGCAAGGAGGCGGGCAGGTCTTGGCATGGCGGGGTCCTTTCCGGTTTTGGGCAGCATGGGGCAGGGCGCATTCTGGGGCAAGACACGGCTGTGTGTCCCCCTTGTAGGATGGGCAGTTCGCCGTTTCCCGCAAGGGAAAGGGCGGTTTGCCCATCCCGGTCACTCACCCCGGGGGAAGCGTTTGCTGTCTTCCAGCACGTTCAGGTCCATGTGGTTGCGCATGTAGCGTTCCGATGCGGCGCAGAGGGGAAGACGGTCCCGAGGGCTAAGGGCACCGTTCAGGGGCGCTTCATGAAACACCTTACCGAAGGGCAGGTAGGAGCCCTTTTCATCGTTTTTTGCATCGAGAGGAAGGTTAGCAGACACGGCTTGACGGTCCCTATCGTTGGGCAAACTGCTTCAGAAACGCGGTCATCATCGCACCGTTTTTCGGATTGAACCGATCAGCCAGAGGTTCGCAAAGCGTGATGCGTTCGGCGCGAAATGCCCGGTAGCCTTCCCTGAGTTCGCACCATGAACACAACAGTGTGACATGGCTGAAGATATACAGACCAAGGGGCCAGATTGTCCGCGCCGTTTCCTCGTCTGCAAGTGATGTATAAAGAATCATCAGTTTTCGGTTTTGCCGAACCGCAAGTCGGATCATCGGGAGATGTCTTGCGAAGGGCATTTCATTCTGGACCGAGTGCGGGACCAGCAGCGCGCCCTTCCACATCTGGTCAGAGACATTATCGGGAACGACAGTTTCGATCTTTGCCAAAACGTTTGCCGCCGAACGCACGAGGTCTGCATCTCCCCGCGCCAAAACCATCTGCATCCCGAGCACGACTGCCTCTATCTCATCCGCCGAAAACATCAGTGGCGGAAGATCATAGCCGTCACGAAGAATGTATCCCAGGCCGGCCTCGCCTTCGATTGGAACTCGCGCCGATTGAAGCGTGACAATATCTCTGTAGATTGTGCGCGGCGTGACTTCCAACTCGTCGGCAAGCATCCGGGCCGTCGTTGGTGCCTTGCGCCTTCGCAAGACCTGAATGATCTGAAGCAGTCGATCTGCGCGCCGCATTCCGGTTCCTTCAAAAATCATTCCTGTCGCACTTGCCTGCTGACACCATGCTGTCAGCAGGAACCGTTTACCAGCGGCGCAGTGGAAACTGGAAATCAGGGCTGAAAACATGTCGCCTTTCGAAGATACGATCATCGACCACCTTAACATCGGGGTATCGGACGCCGAGCGTTCTTGTGCCTTTTATGAAAAGGCTCTGGCCCCATTGGGTCTGAAACTGCTGCACTCCATTCCGCCGGAAAGCGCAGAACCTGGGGGTGAACAAGCCAAGTTGAAGGGCCCGATCTTTGGTTTCGGTCGCCAATACAAGCCGCTTTTCTGGATCGTCGGGAATGCCCGGGTCGGGACCGGCACACATTTCGCCTTTATCGCGAAAAGTCGGAAGGCGGTGGATGATTTCCATGCGGCAGCGGTGGCGGCTGGGGGCACTGACAACGGTGGACCGGGACTGAGGCGCTACCATGAGAACTACTATGCTGCCTTCGTTCACGACCCTGATGGGATCAATATTGAGGCCGTCTGCAACGCGCCGGAGTAATCCGGCCGCCCAGCGGCCCGCTTTCAGACGGAGGCGGGCCGCTGAACCGAAAGTTGATAGTTTCGGTAGGTGCTGCGGCTTTGTCCGCAAAGGGGTCATTCCGTATTGACATAAGGAAACGGCCACGCGCCTGGGCTTGGGCCCAAGACCGGTACGCGGTCGCTGCGTCCGGCGTTTGGGCTCTACTCGCCCCGGGGGAAGCGCTTTGACTCCTCCAGCACGTTCAGGTCCATGTGGTTGCGCATGTAGCGTTCCGAGGCCAGGCGCAGGGGTTGGTGGTCCCAGGGGTAATAGGCGCCGTTCCGCAGCGCCTCATACACCACCCAGCGGCGGGCCTGGGACTGGCGCACCTCG
>CAMDHB010000002.1 GCA_945897655.1 Pseudorhodobacter antarcticus | reverse complement strand
CCATGCTCTGCGCCAACCCCGACATCATTGTCGACTATGGCGACAAGCGGCTGTACTGCGCCGGTGCCCTGGCCGAGGCTTACGAGCAGATGGGCGGTACGGTGTACTACTTTGGCAAGCCGCACGCCCCGATCTATGAACTGGCCCGCCGCCGTCTGGCCGCGTTGTCTGGGCTGAAGGACCCCGCCATTCTGGCTATCGGCGACGGGATTGCGACCGATGTGCAAGGCGGCATGTCGGAGGATATCGACACCCTGTTTGTAACGGGCGGCATCGCTGCTGCCGAATTCGGGCCCGATGCGGCCAACCCGGACAAGGGCCTGCTGGAAAGCTGGCTGCAGTCGCGGTCCATGTCGCCGACCTTCTCGATCGGTCTGTTGTGTTGACCCGGACGATGCAGATTTTTCAGGGCTGGCAAGGGATTGACCCCAAGGCCCGTGGCACCTCGGTTGCGATGGGCAATTTCGATGGGGTTCATCTGGGCCATCAGGCCGTGATCGATCTGGCGCGGACGGACGCGCCCCTTGGCATCGTGACCTTTGAACCCCATCCCCGCCAGTTCTTTGCCCCGAACGCCCCCAGCTTTCGCCTGATGAACGCCGAATCGCGGGCCAACCGATTGGCCAAGCTGGGCGTGCAGCACCTGTTCGAACTGCCCTTTGATGCCGACCTTGCCGGCCTGAGCCCTGAGGAGTTTGCCCGCGACGTGCTGGCGCAGGGCCTTGGGATTTCGCATGTCGTGGTCGGGTCGGACTTCTGCTTTGGCAAGGGCCGGGCGGGCACAGCGGCTGATCTGCAGGCGCTGGGTCTGCACTACGGCTTTCGCACCACCATTGCGACGCTGGTGCAGGTGGCAGGCCAGGACATCTCCTCGACCGCCGTTCGCGATGCGTTGGGCGAGGGCCGCCCACGCGACGCCGCCGCCATGCTGGGCCATTGGCACCGGATCGAGGGCGAGGTGATCCACGGTGAAAAGCGGGGCCGCCAACTGGGCTATCCCACGGCCAACATGGATGTCACGGGGCTGCATCTGCCCAAATTCGGGGTCTATGCCGTGCGGGTGGATGTGCTGACCGGGCCGCAGGCCGGGCAATACATCGGGGCGGCCAGTCTGGGCGTGCGGCCGATGTTCGGCACCAACATGCCCAATCTGGAAAGCTTTCTGTTCGATTTTACGGGTGATCTGTACGGACATCACCTGTCGGTCGCGCTGATCGACTATCTGCGCCCGGAAATGAAGTTCGATGGGTTGCAGGGCCTGCTTGATCAGATGCAGGCCGATTGCGAAAAGGCGCGTGCGATCCTTTCCTGACTTCCCTTTCCGCCCGGTTTCGGCCAGTTTGCCGGAATGAGCCTGCGCCCCCGCTATTGGGAAACTGTTCCCCTGACAAAGATGAACGCCCCCGAATGGGAGGCGCTGTGTGACGGCTGCGGCAAGTGCTGCCTGAACAAGCTGGAATATGAGGATACCCGCGAAGTCGAGTTCACCTCGATCGCCTGCAAGCTCTTGGACGGCGCCACCTGCCGTTGCGCCAAATATGAGACCCGGCACAAATATGTGCCCGAATGTGTGCGCCTGTCACCCAAGACCCTGCCGAAGGTCGTTTACTGGATGCCGCGCACCTGCGCGTACCGGCTGCTGTTTCAGGGCGACCCGCTGCCAGACTGGCACCCACTGCTGACCGGCGACCCTGAAAGCACGCACACCAGCGGCAATTCGGTGCGCGGCTGGACAACACCGGAATTTGAGGTTCCCGAGGAAGATTGGGACCAATATGTGATCGAGGAGAAGCCCTGATGTTCTTCAAATCCGACAATGGCTCGGGGGCCGCGCCCGAGGTCATGGCCGCCATCGTGCGGGCCAATGATGGCTATGCCACCAGCTATGGCGCGGATGAAATCATGGACCGCGTTCGCACCCGCATCCGCGACGTGTTTGAGGCGCCCGAGGCTGCTGTCTATCTGGTCAGCACCGGCACGGCGGCCAATGCCCTGTCCCTTGCGATCTATGCCCAGCCCTGGACGGCGGTCTTTTGCCACGAGGATGCCCATATCGCGCAGGATGAATGCGGCGCGCCCGAGTTTTATTCGGGGGCCAAACTCGCCCTCGTGCCGGGGCCGCATGGCAAGATGACGCCTGAAACGCTGGCGGCCGCCTTGGCCCGCGTGGGCGAAAGTGGTGTGCATGGCGTGCAGCGCGGGATGCTGTCGGTGACCAATGTCACCGAGGCTGGCACGGTCTATACCCCCGCCGAGGTGGCCGCGCTGACCGCCTTGGCCCGCGCGCGCGGCCTGCCCTGCCATCTGGATGGCGCACGGTTTGCCAATGCGCTGGTGGCCACGGGGTCCACGGCGGCCGAGATGACGTGGAAAGCCGGTATTGATGTTGTGTCCTTTGGTGGCACCAAGAATGGCTGCATGGGGGTCGAGGCTGTGGTGATCTTTGACCCGGCCAAGGCGTGGGAGTTCGAGTTGCGCCGCAAGCGCGGGGGGCATCTCTTCTCCAAACACCGGTATCTTTCGGCACAGATGGAGGCCTATCTGGAAGATGATCTTTGGCTCCGCCTTGCGACCCATGCCAACCGGATGGGCGCACGTCTGGTCGAAGGCATGAAAACGGTCGAGGGGGCGCATCTGCGGCACCCGGCAGGGGCCAACATGCTGTTCCCCGAATGGTCCGCCGGCACCCATGCACGGGCAGAGGCGCGGGGGGCGAAGTATTACCAATTCCCGGCAGGCGAGGGCCGTGAAGCCGCGCGTCTGGTGGCATCGTGGAGCACGACGGAAGCGGATGTTGATGGGTTGATTGCCGCGCTGAAACCCTAAAGCTTGCCTGCCAGATACAAATCCAGATCCTCCAACCGGTCCTGACCCCAGAACCGCTCTTCGCCTACCACATAGAACGGCACGCCAAAGACGCCGCGCGCAACGGCCTCTTCCAGATTGTCGGTATAGGTTTCGGCGGCACTGAACATGCCTCGGTCTATGTCTTTGGGGTCAAAGCCGTATTTGGCCACGATGGCCTGCACAACCCCTTCATCCGCGATGTTCTGCCCCTCGGCCCAGACGGCGCGGGGGAAGGCCTGAACCAGCCCTGCCAGATCGCCGCCGCCCAAGCGGGCTGCCGTGATCACGGCATAGGAGGAGGGCGCAGGATTGACCGGAAAGAACGGCGGGGCCAGATCCAACGGCTTGCCCAGACGCGCCGACCAACGGCGCAACTCTTGCAGGCGGTAGGATTTACGGCTGTCGTGCCGTTCAGCCAGGATCTGCCCGCCGGTGCGGGGAAACAGGGCTGGCGCGTTGATGGGCACATAGCGCACGCTGGCCCCGTGGCGGGCTGCCACCTGTTCCAACCTGTCACCAGACAGATAGACGAAGGGCGAAATCGTGGCGAAGAAGTAGTCAATCTGCACCATTTGTCCGAACCCCTGATGGCTGATGTTTGCAAGACCCTAGCGTGGTGATAAGCGGTGTCAACGTTACGAATCTGTGACAGTGCCGCCCGGCCTGCCTTCGCGCGCAGCCCATCTGGAAGGATCCCACATGCCCGCCATCACCGAGCCGAAACTGATTTCCGGCAACGCGAACCTGTCTCTGGCCAAGGCGATTGCCCGGCGGATGTCAATGCACCGGGGCATGTCGGTGAACCTGGTCGAAGCGAGGATTGAACGGTTCAACGATGCCGAGATTTTTGTCGAAGTTTATGAAAACGTCCGGGGCGAGGATATGTATATCATCCAGCCCACCTCGAACCCGGCCAATGACAATCTGATGGAACTGCTGATCATGACCGACGCCCTGCGACGGTCGTCTGCCACCCGCATCACCGCCGTCATCCCCTATTTCGGCTATGCAAGGCAGGACCGCCGCGCCAAGGCGCGCACGCCCATCAGCGCGAAACTGGTTGCCAACTTGATCGCACAGGCGGGCGTGGACCGCGTGCTGACGCTGGACCTGCACGCCGCGCAGATTCAGGGCTTCTTCGACATCCCGGTGGACAACCTGTATGCCAGCCCGATCTTTGCCCTTGATATTGAACACCATTTCAAGGGTCAGATGGCCGACATCATGGTCGTATCCCCCGATGTCGGCGGTGTGGCGCGGGCGCGCGAACTGGCCAAGCGGATCGAAGCGCCGCTGGCAATTGTGGACAAGCGGCGCGAAAAGGCGGGCGAGATTGCCGAAATGACGGTCATCGGCAATGTGGCTGGCAAGAAGTGCATCATGATCGACGACATCGCCGACACGGCGGGTACGCTGTGCAAGGCCGCCCAATTGCTGATCGACAATGGCGCGACCGAGGTGCATGCCTATATCACCCACGGCGTGCTGTCCAAAGGGGCGGTGCAGCGGGTTGAAAACTCGGTCATGAAATCGCTGGTGATCACCGACAGCATCGAACCCAGCGAAGAAGTGCGCGCTGCCCGCAACATCCGCATCGTTCCCACCGCGCCGATGTTCGCCCAGGCGATCCTGAACATCTGGAACGGTACATCGGTGTCATCCCTGTTCGAAACCGAGACCCTGGTGCCGATTTACGAGGGTATGTATCAGCGGCCCTGATGCGGGGTTACTGCACATCCCAATCGTCATCGTCCCGGACGGCCCCGATGGCCATCCAGTCTGCCCGGACGCGTGCAACGCGCGTGTCGCCCCAGGTGCGGAATACCAGATGGAAGCCGGTCGCTGTGATCTTTTCTGCCGTGATATCGGCGCGAGAGGTGTGTTTGTTATCGATATCCCACATCGAGATGGAGACGGTGACGGCAGGCGCGTCCAGATAGGGTTCGGCAAAGGTGATCAAGTGGCGGCTTTCGCGGTCGCCTTGCCCGGTCCACATGGCCCCACCATCGGCAAAGTCCGAAAACAGGATGCGCGAGCCCTGTTGAATACCGATGTTACCCGATCGCATGCGCTTCATGTTCTACCTGATCCGCCGGCCATGATTACAAAGTTAATTTGACAAAAAAAGGTTACTAAATGGAAAGGCCCCGAAACATCGGGGCCTTTCCATGAAAAATCGCAGTTCAACCCTGTGACCGGGGCTTTACTGACCCGCCGCAGCGCGCATGGCCAGCAAATCAGCCACAACCTTGTCGGTAGCGTCTTTGTCCGGGTTGACAGCAGCGGCCAGTGTGGCATCGGCCACCATCTTGTCCATGATTGCGGGGGTCATCTCTTCCAGCGGGACAGCCTGTTCGGCCAGAACCGAGATACTGGTCGCGGTGATTTCCGCGAAACCACCCGACACCACAAAGGATTTGACGCCCGCTGCAGAGGTTGCCCGCAAGACGCCGGGGCGCAAGGTGGTGATGCCGGGGGCGTGCCCCTCCATCGCCGTCATGTCGCCTTCGGCGCCCGGGATCTGCACCTCGGTCGCCACGATGGACGCCAAACGGCGCTCGGGGCTGACGAGGTCGAATTGCACGGTGCCTGCCATGATGCCCCCTTAGGCCGCAGCCGCAGCAAGACGCTGTGCCTTGGCCTTTACGTCATCAATGCCGCCAACCATGTAGAAGGCTGCTTCCGGCAGGTGGTCGTACTCACCGGCCACAACCGCCTTGAAGGACGAGATGGTGACATCCAGGGGAACCTGCACGCCGTCCGACCCGGTGAAGACCTTTGCCACGTCGAAGGGCTGCGACAGGAAGCGCTGGATCTTGCGGGCGCGGGCCACCGTCAGTTTGTCTTCTTCGCTCAACTCGTCCATGCCAAGGATGGCGATGATGTCCTGCAGCGACTTGTAACGCTGCAACACACCCTGAACCGAACGGGCGACCATGTAGTGCTCATCCCCGATAACCGCCGGGTCCAGCAGACGCGAGGTCGAGTCGAGCGGGTCCACTGCCGGGTAGATGCCCAGTTCCGAGATGGCGCGCGACAGAACGGTCGTGGCGTCAAGGTGGGCGAACGAGGTTGCCGGAGCAGGGTCGGTCAAGTCGTCGGCCGGAACGTAGATGGCCTGCACGGACGTGATCGAGCCAGCTTTGGTCGACGTGATACGCTCCTGCAAGGCGCCCATGTCGGTGGCCAGCGTCGGCTGATAGCCCACGGCGGAGGGGATACGACCCAGCAGAGCGGACACTTCCGAACCGGCTTGGGTAAAGCGGAAGATGTTGTCCACAAAGAACAAAACGTCCGTGCCCGACTGGTCGCGGAACTGCTCAGCCAGCGTCAGACCCGACAGGGCGACGCGCAGACGCGCACCCGGCGGCTCGTTCATCTGACCGTACACAAGGGCCACTTTGGACTTGGTCATGTCATCCAGGTTGATAACCCCGGATTCGATCATTTCGTGATACAGGTCGTTGCCCTCACGGGTCCGTTCGCCCACACCGGCGAACACCGAGAAGCCCGAGTGCACCTTGGCGATGTTGTTGATCAGTTCCATGATCAGAACGGTCTTGCCCACACCGGCGCCGCCGAACAGGCCGATCTTGCCGCCTTTGGCATAGGGGGCCAGCAGGTCGATCACCTTGATGCCGGTCACCAGAACCTTCGACTCGGTTGCCTGTTCAGCAAACGACGGGGCCTTCTGGTGGATCGAGCGGTATTCCGCTGCGTTGACCGGGCCCTTTTCGTCAACCGGCTCGCCGATGACGTTCAAGATGCGGCCCAGGGTCGCGTCGCCAACCGGCACCTGAATGGGGGCACCGGTGTCGGTCACGGCAGCGCCGCGCACCAGACCTTCGGTTGCGTCCATCGCGATGGTGCGCACGGTGTTTTCGCCAAGATGCTGGGCCACTTCCAGAACCAGTTTCTTGCCGTTGTTGTCGGTGATCAGGGCGTTCAGAATTGCGGGCAGATCGCCCATGAATTGTACGTCCACCACGGCGCCGATGATTTGCGTCACCTTGCCTGCGGCTGCTGCTGCATTTGCCATGTCGTTTCTCCGGTTCCTCAGAGCGCTTCCGCGCCCGAAATGATTTCGATAAGCTCTTTGGTGATCGCAGCCTGACGCGAGCGGTTGTAGATGGTCGTGTACTTGGTGATCATCTCGCCCGCATTGCGGGTAGCGTTGTCCATCGCACTCATGCGCGCACCCTGTTCGGACGCGCCGTTTTCCAACAATGCGGTAAAGACTTGGGTCGCAATTCCGCGCGGCAGAAGGTCGGCCAGGATGGCCTCTTCACCGGGTTCATAGTCGTAGACGGCCGTGGCAACAGCCCCCTCGTATTTCGCGGGGATCACCTGCAAAGCGGTCGGGATCTGCGCGACGACCGACTGGAAGCGGTTGTAAAACAGTGTCACCACGTCACACTCGCCTGCTGCAAAGCGGGCCAGAATGTCGCGCGCGATGGTCTGCGCGTTGCCGTAACCAAGGCGCTTGACCTCGGACATGTCAACATGGCCGACCATCTTGTCGGCATAGTCGCGGCGCAACTGTTCGCGCCCTTTCTTGCCCACCGTCAGGATCTTGACCGTCTTGCCCTGCGCCATCAACTCCTGCGCCTTCGCACGGGCCAGCCGCACGATGGTCGAGTTGAAGCCGCCGCACAGGCCCCGCTCGGACGTCATGACGACCAACAGGTGAACCTTGTCGCTGCCCGTCCCGGCCAACAGCCGGGGCGCGCTTGCCGATGACCCGACCGAGGCGGCGAGCGAACCCACAACCGCATTCATCCGCTCTGCATAGGGCCGGGCAGCTTCGGCGGCATCCTGGGCGCGGCGCAGTTTTGCCGCCGACACCATCTGCATGGCCTTGGTGATCTTGCGAGTGTTCTTCACACTCGCAATCTTGTTCTTTAGGTCCTTAAGGCTGGGCATTGTCTATCCCCCTGCCCTTAGGCGAAGTCTTTGGCGAATGCCGCAATCTCGGCCTTGATGGCTTTCTCCAGATCGCCCGCGACTTTGCGGTCTTTCGTGGTGATGTCTTCCAGCAAGGCTTTGCCCGTGGTCCGCAGATGCTTCAGAAGGCCCGCTTCAAACCGGCCAATGTCGCGCACTGCGATCTTGTCCAGGGCACCGCTCGTACCCGCATAGATCACGCAAACGATCTCGGCGTTGGTCATCGGCGAATACTGGTTCTGCTTCATCAGTTCCGTCAGACGCGCACCACGGTTCAAGAGCTGCTGGGTCGAGGCGTCAAGGTCCGACCCGAACTGCGCAAAGGCCGCCATTTCGCGGTACTGCGCCAGTTCCAGCTTCACCTTGCCGGCCACCGACTTCATGGCGTTGGTCTGGGCGGACGAACCCACGCGCGACACCGACAGACCGGTGTTCACGGCAGGACGGATGCCCTGATAGAACAATTCGGTTTCCAGGAAGATCTGGCCGTCGGTGATCGAGATCACGTTCGTCGGAATAAAGGCCGACACGTCGCCGCCCTGCGTTTCGATGATCGGCAGCGCGGTCAGCGACCCCGAGCCGAAATCTTCGTTCAGCTTCGACGACCGTTCCAGCAAACGAGAGTGCAGATAGAACACGTCGCCCGGATAGGCCTCACGCCCCGGCGGACGGCGCAGCAAGAGCGACATCTGACGGTAAGCAACAGCCTGCTTGGACAGGTCATCATAGATGATCAGCGCATGGCGGCCATTGTCGCGGAAAAACTCCGCCATCGAGGTTGCGGCATAGGGGGCCAGGAACTGCATGGGCGCCGGGTCAGATGCGGTTGCGGCCACGACGATCGTGTATTTGATCGCGCCGGTCTCTTCCAGCTTCTTCACCAGCTGCGCCACGGTCGAACGCTTTTGCCCGATGGCGACATAGATGCAGTACAGCTTTTTGGATTCGTCGTCGCCAGCGGCCAGGTTATAGGACTGCTGGTTCAGGATGGTGTCCAGTGCCACGGCGGTCTTGCCGGTCTGACGGTCACCGATGATCAGTTCGCGCTGACCACGCCCAACCGGGATCATGGCGTCCACGGCCTTGAGACCGGTTGCCATCGGCTCGTGCACCGATTTGCGCGGAATGATGCCCGGCGCCTTGACGTCAGCCTGACGACGCTCGGTCGATTCGATCGGACCCTTGCCGTCGATCGGGTTGCCCAGACCGTCCACAACGCGACCCAAGAGGCCGTTGCCCACCGGCACGTCCACGATGGACTTGGTGCGCTTGACGATGTCGCCTTCCTTGATGTCCTGGTCAGAGCCGAAGATCACGATGCCGACGTTGTCGACTTCAAGGTTCAGCGCCATGCCGCGGATCCCGCCGGGGAATTCCACCATCTCGCCGGCCTGGACGTTGTCCAGACCGTAGGCGCGGGCAATGCCGTCACCAACGCTCAAGACCCGGCCAACTTCCGCCACTTCGGCATCCTGGCCAAAGTTCTTGATCTGGTCCTTCAGGATCGCAGAGATTTCCGCCGCTTGGATTGCCATCACCCAACCTCTTTCATTGCATTCTGGAGTGCTGCGAGCTTGGCCTTGACCGAGGTGTCGATCATGGTCGACCCAAGCTTCACGATAAGACCACCGATGAGGGTTTCATCGACCGTCGCGTTCAATTTGATATCCTGGCCCGAGCTGGCTTTCAGCGTGGCCATCAATTTCGTCAACTGTTCTGCCGAAAGCGGGGCTGCCGAGGTAACCTCAGCCGTGACTTCGCCCTTTTCGGCGGCGATGCGGCGCTGCAGATCGGCCACAAGCTGCGGCATCACGAACAGCCGACGCTTGGTCGCCATCAGGGCCAGCGTGTTGGCCATCAGGGTCGAAACCCCGACCTTTGCCGCCACCGCCTGTACCGCCGCCGCCTGCTCTTCGCGCACGATCACGGGCGACGCGATCATGGCGGCAAAGTCGGCGCTGGTTTTCAGAATGTTACCCAAGGCATCGGCATCGGCCTCAAGAGACGCAAGCGTGCCGGTTTCCTTTGCAAGCTCGAACAAGGCCTGGCCATAGCGCCCGGCGATGCTGAGGGAGATTGAAGCTGGTTCGGACACGTCAACCCTTCCGCTGTATGAGTGGCCAGGCCCAAAGTCGGGATCAAACCACTTCGTTGGCGCAAACATGAATTTGTCTGCGTCTGTCGATTTCGGGCGTCCATAGCAGAGCATCAGGCACCCCGCAACAGGGAAGGACACGGTTCAGTGAACCACTTTGCTGCGACATTTGGCGCAAGCGCGCTGCAGGTGCAGAAATGACCAGACAGCCCCCCGAAATGGGCCGGTTTAGACCCGTGGCACCGGTTGCGGCGCAGGCAGACCCTGCAAACCTTTGAGCGGCCGTGTGACAATCGCACCCAACCCCCCGCGTGTGGGCGCATAGACCTGCTTGCTGGCCTCGACCATCAGCACACCGCCTGCCAGCCAGGGCGCCGACCTCCCCATCCATTCCCAAAAGGCCGAGGTCTGTAGCCAGAATCGCCCCACCTGCGGCGGGGCAAACAGCGCGGTCTGGCTGCGTTCCGGGGTGAAACCATGCTGCTTCAACTCTGCCTCAAGCTGCCCATTGGAATAGGGCCTGCCAAAGCCAAAGGGTGTGCCATCCCTGCGCGACCACAGGCCAATGCGGTTGGGCACCACGAACAGTGCCCGGCCACCAGGCCCCAGAACCCTGAAACACTCCTCCAGCACTGCCGCCGAATTGTCGGATGTCTCCAGCCCATGCATCACGACCAGCCGGTCGACAAAGCCCGTCGCCAGCGGCCAGGCTGTATCCTCGCACAGGACCGATACGTTGGCCTCGCCCGTGGGCCAGGGCATCACCCCCTGCGGCCCCGGCATCAGGGCAATCACCCGCCGCGCCTGGGCCAGATAGGGCCGCAGCAACGGCACGGCAAAGCCGAACCCGACCACCGTCTGCCCTGCCAAGGGCGGCCAAAGCGCCACCAGTTGATCCCTGATCGCCCGCTGCGCCACCCGGCCCAACTGCGTGCGGTAATAGAAATCGCGCAGGTCCAGCACGTCCAGATGCATCATTGCTCCTCAAACTGCACCCACTATACTCAGGGCTGACTTCTCTGCCACTCCCCCATTCACTCTGGCCCAAATACTCATCTTGACCCGAGCCGGTTGGCCGCAGGCCAGAGGCGAGACAGAAGAACGTGCCGCAGGCACTCCGCTTGGCAGCGGTTGCAACGGGCACTGAAATCCCCCCACCTGCCCCCAACCCTGCCGGAGAAACGCCATGCCGCTTGAACTCGTCACCATCCCCTGTCTGACCGACAACTACGCCTATCTGCTGCATGACGACGCCTCAGGTCACACCACCCTGATCGACGCGCCTGAGGCCGCCCCCATCCTCGCAGCCCTCGCTGCCCGGGGCTGGCGCTTGGATCAGATCCTGCTGACGCACCACCATTCCGACCATATTCAGGCCGTCCCCGAGATTGTCGCTGCGACCTCTGCCACGGTCCTTGGTGCCCGGGCCGACGCCCACCGCCTGCCGCCCCTGACCCTCGCCCTGGCCGAGGGTGATTCTGTCCCCATCGGCCCCGAACAGGCCCATGTCCTTGACGTCTCCGGTCACACCGTCGGTCACATCGCGTTTCATCTGCCCGAAAGCGCCCTCGCCTTCACAGCCGACAGCCTGATGGCAGGTGGCTGCGGCCGCCTGTTCGAAGGCTCGCCCGCGCTGATGTGGTCATCCTTGCAAAAACTCGCCGCCCTGCCCGGCGAAACCCTGATCTGTTCGGGGCACGAATACACCACCTCGAACCTGCGCTTTGCCGCCTCGATCGAGCCCGACAACCCCGCCCTTCAGGCACGCATCGCCAAGGTCGCCAAGGCCCGCGCCGAAAACCGCCCCACCGTCCCGTCGCGCCTGTCGGGCGAACTGGCCACCAACCCTTTTCTTCGCGCCCGCCTGCCCCATATCAAGGCGCTGATCGGCATGGCGCAGGCTACCGACGCCGAAGCCTTTGCCGAAATCCGCGCCCGAAAGGACAAATTCTGACCATCGCCGATCACTTTTTTGGGGCGGACCTGATCGAAAGCAGTTTCCACCCCAAATACCACTTGCGGATTGCCGAATAACACCGATCCTTAACACTATGAGGCCACGGTCGTAACGGGCCCACCGGACAATCCGGCGCCCCGCCAGACCTGCAAAACAGGAGCACGCTGAAGTGCCATCATTTTCGACCACCCTCGAACAAGCCATCCACGGCGCCTTGGCCCTTGCGAATGCCCGCAGGCACGAACTTGCCACGCTGGAACACCTCCTGCTGGCGCTGATCGACGAACCTGATGCTGCCCGCGTCATGAAAGCGTGTTCCGTTGATCTGGATGCGCTGAAAAAGACCCTTGTCGATTTCATCGACGATGACCTGTCAACGCTGGTGACGGATGTCGAGGGATCCGAGGCCGTGCCAACCGCGGCCTTCCAGCGCGTGATCCAGCGCGCCGCCATTCATGTGCAGTCTTCTGGTCGCACCGAGGTAACCGGCGCCAACGTCCTTGTCGCCATCTTCGCCGAACGCGAATCGAACGCGGCCTATTTCCTGCAAGAGCAGGACATGACCCGTTACGACGCTGTCAACTACATCGCCCACGGCGTGGCCAAGGATCCCTCCTTTGGCGAGGCGCGTCCCGTCACCGGTGCCGACGAACCGCATGAAACCCCCAAGGCTGAGGCCGGAGATGCCAAGGAATCCGCCCTGTCGAAATACTGCGTCGATCTGAACGTCAAGGCCCGCAAGGGCGAGGTTGACCCCCTGATCGGCCGCGAGGCTGAGGTGGAACGCTGCATCCAGATCCTGTGCCGCCGCCGCAAGAACAACCCCCTGCTGGTGGGTGACCCCGGTGTTGGCAAAACCGCCATCGCCGAGGGCCTAGCCTGGAAAATCGTCAAGGGTGAGACGCCTGAAATTCTCTCCCGCGCCACGATCTTCTCGCTCGACATGGGCGCTTTGCTCGCCGGAACCCGCTACCGCGGCGATTTCGAAGAACGCCTGAAAGCGGTTGTGAAGGAGATGGAGGATCATCCCGACGCGATCCTGTTCATCGACGAAATTCATACCGTCATCGGTGCCGGTGCTACCTCAGGCGGGGCGATGGATGCGTCGAACCTGCTGAAACCCAGCCTGCAAAGCGGCAAGATGCGCTGCATGGGCTCCACAACCTACAAGGAATACCGCCAGCACTTCGAAAAGGACCGTGCCCTCAGCCGCCGGTTCCAGAAGATCGACGTGAACGAACCCTCGGTCGAGGATACCGTGAAAATCCTGATGGGCCTGAAGCCCTACTTCGAGGAGCATCACGACCTGCGCTATACCCATGACGCCATCAAGGCCGCCGTGGAACTGTCGGCACGTTACATTCACGACCGCAAACTGCCCGACAAGGCGATTGACGTCATCGACGAGGCGGGCGCCGCCCAGCACCTGTTCACCGAAAGCAAGCGCCGCAAGACCATCGGTACGAAAGAGATTGAGGCCGTTATCGCAAAGATCGCCCGCATCCTCCCGAAAAACGTCTCCAAAGACGATGCCGAGGTTCTGCGCGACCTTGAAAAGTCGCTGAAACGGGTCGTGTTCGGTCAGGACAAGGCGATTGAGGCGCTGTC
The DNA here is from genome assembly GCA_945897655.1 of Pseudorhodobacter antarcticus. Lineage (GTDB taxonomy): Bacteria > Pseudomonadota > Alphaproteobacteria > Rhodobacterales > Rhodobacteraceae > Stagnihabitans. Next base: position 18,763 of record CAMDHB010000002.1, on the reverse strand, counting down.
ATCCGCCATCAAACTCGCCCGTGCGGGTCTGCGCGAACCCGAGAAGCCCATCGGCAACTATCTGTTCGCGGGCCCAACTGGCGTGGGCAAGACCGAGGTGGCCAAGCAACTGGCGGCAACGCTGGGTGTGGAACTGCTGCGCTTCGACATGTCGGAATACATGGAGAAACACGCCGTCAGCAGACTGATCGGTGCCCCGCCCGGCTATGTCGGCTTTGATCAGGGTGGCATGCTGACGGACGGCGTCGACCAGCACCCGCATTGCGTGCTCCTGCTCGATGAAATCGAAAAGGCCCACCCGGATGTCTACAACATCCTGCTGCAGGTGATGGACCACGGTAAACTGACCGATCACAACGGCCGCGCGGTCGATTTCCGCAATGTTGTGCTGATCATGACCACCAACGCCGGGGCCTCGGACAACGCGAAAGAGGCTATCGGTTTCGGTCGCGCCAAACGCTCGGGTGAGGATACGGCCGCGATCGAACGCGCCTTCACGCCCGAATTCCGCAACCGCCTGGATGCCGTCATCGCCTTCGCCCCGCTTGGCCGCGAGATCATCCTGCAAGTGGTCGAAAAGTTCGTCATGCAGCTTGAGGCGCAGCTGATCGACCGCGGCGTCCACATCGACCTTTCCCCCGAAGCCGCCCTTTGGCTGGGCGAAAAAGGCTATGATGACAAGATGGGTGCGCGCCCCTTGGGCCGTGTGATCCAGGAATACATCAAGAAACCGCTGGCCGAAGAACTGTTGTTCGGCAAGTTGGTCAAGGGCGGTCTGGTCCGTGTCGGCGTCAAGGATGACGCCATCGTGCTGACCTATGAGGAGCCGCAAAAACCCCGCTTGACCGGTCAGAAACCGCCACTTCTGATGGCCAAGTGATGCCGAAAACAGGCGCGGCCCCAAACCCGCGCCTGCCTTTCTTGCCCTTCATTTCGGCAAAAATACTCCACCGGGGGTTTGGGGGGTGTGAAACCCCCCAACGCTTGCGAATGAAACATGCGTCAGCCGTTGTTCTCTTCGTTCTGTCCGGCCCAGCCGCAGCCTTTGAACTGGCTTGGCCCACCGACTGTGCCCTTGGCGACACCTGCCACATCCAGCAGTATTTCGATCATGACACGGGGCCGCTGGCCCAGGATTTCACCTGCGGCCTGCTCAGCTATGACGGCCACGACGGCACCGATATCGCCCTCGCAACCCGGGCCCAGATGGCACAAGGCGTTGCGGTTCTGGCCGCTGCGCCCGGTGTGGTAAAAGGCGGGCGTGACGGGGTGGCCGATTTTGAACCCTTTGTCGCGGGGCGGGAATGCGGCAATGGGGTGCTGATTGAACATGAGGGGGGTTGGGAAACCCAGTACTGCCACCTGCGCCAAGGCTCGGTTCTGGTTCAAGCCGGTGACAAGGTTGATGCGGGAACCCCGCTTGGCCTGATCGGCCAGTCTGGCATGGCTGATTTTCCGCACCTGCACCTGTCCGTGCGCCAGAACGGGATCGAGGTTGACCCCTTTGACCCCACCGCCACCACCTGCGGGCCCAATGGAACAACCCTGTGGGCCACTCCCATTGCCTATGAACCCGGCGGAATTCTGGACGCAGGCTTCAGCCCTGCTGTGCCCGATTTCGACACCATTCGTGCTGGCCTGCCCACCCTGCCCCTGCCAGACACCGCGCCGGGGCTGGTGCTTTGGGCATTCCTCTATGGTTCGCAGGCGGGGGATCAGGTGCTGTTCCAGATCGCCGGTCCGGCAGGGACCCTGTTGGAGGAAGTTTCGGTGCTGGAAAAACCCCAAGCCCAGTTGTTTCGCGCGATGGGAAAACGCCTGACTACCACCACTTGGCCTGCGGGCATTTATGCGGGAAGGGTGGTCTTGCAGCGGGAGGGGCAGGCGGTAGACCAGAAGGAAGTGACAGTTCAGATCGCGCCCTGAAACCCTTCCATGTGGTTAATGGAAATCATAAAATCCATGCATATCAGTGGGTTGTCAAAGTTTCCATATGTGGACGGTCAGCGTTCCGTCAGCTTCAACTCAATCCGCCGGTTCTGCGCCCTCGCCTCGGGGGTGTCTCCTTGGGCAACAGGCTGATATTCCCCGAACCCTGCCGCAGCCAAACGTTCGGGCGCAAACCCCAAGGTGTCCTGCATGAATTTGACCACCGACAAGGCCCTGCCCTGCGACAGCGCCCAGTTGTCGGCAAACTGCCCGGCACCGGATAGCGGGATGTTGTCGGTATGCCCATCAACCCGGATGATCCAGTTGATCTGCGGCGGAATTTGCCCGACCACCTGAGTCAGAGTTTCCACGACCTGCTTGATCTGAGCCTGCCCTTCGGGGGCCAGATCGGCAGAACCGGGGTTGAACAAAACCTCGCTGTCAAACACAAACCGGTCCCCCACCACCCGCACCCCGGGCTGCCCGGCCAGAAGCTGGCTGATCTGGCCAAAGAATTCCGAGCGATAGCGCGACAAGTCCTGATTCTCGGCCTGCAGCCTTATCCGCTCGGCCTCTTCCAGATCGGCCCGCCGCTTCTGTTCGGCGGCAACCTGAGCCAGGGCCGAGTTCAACTGGCTACCCAAAGCTTCGATCTGCACCTTGGCCGCCTGATCCTTGGCGGCCGAGGCGTCCAGCAGGGCCTGCAGGCTGGCCAGCTGCCCACGCAGCGCCGTCATCTGTTGGTTCAGCAGCGCCATGTCCCGCGCGGCTTTCAGGATATCGGCGTCCTTTTCGGCCAGAATACGTTCGGCCTCGGCCAGAAGGATGGCCTTGTCGGACCCTTCCACCTTTGCGGCGTCGGCACTGGCTTGGGCGGCGGCCAGCAGGGTCAGGGTTTCCTCGGCCCGCCTGCGCTGTTCTTCCAAGGCCAGCGTCATCGCGGTCAGTTCGGCATCCGAATTCCGCAAACGCTCGCGCAGGGCTTCGGCGGCGGCAAGGTCGGCAAGGCGGGTCTTTTCGGCCTCGGTCAGTTCAGCATCGACGCCTGCCAGTCTTTGGCGCAGCGCCTCGGCTGCGGCCACTTCGGCCAGGCGCGCCTTTTCGGCGGCAGAGAGCTGCGCCTCGGCCCCGGCCAACCGGGCGGCGACGTCGGCAGCGCTTGCGGCCTCGGCGGCGGCGCTTGCGGCCTCGGCGGCCCGGGCCTTTTCCGTCTCGGACAATGCCGTTTCCGTCGCAGTCAGACGCGCTGCGAGTTCTGCTGCTGTCGCTTCCAACCCGGTTTTTTCGGCGTTTGTGGCTTCCAGACTGGCGAGAGCCGCTGCGAGGGAAGCCTCACCTTCGGATGCCCGGCGGCGCAGATCGGCGATCATCGCCTCCAACGCGTCACGGCGGGCAGCGGCAAGGCGAGCGGCTTCCGCGCCTGCGTCAATTTCATCCCGAGCCTTGGCCACGGCCAGATCCAGTGCCTCTTTTTCAGTGATCAGGCGGGCTTGGGCCGCTTGAAGGTCGGTCAAACTGGCCGTCAGGGTGCCAATCTGGCCCTGTTGGGCATCACGTTCGGCCAAAAGGCTGGCGACTTGAGCCTCAAAGCTGGCGATCCGGCCTTGTGCGGCGGCCAGTTCGCCTTGCCGCGCGGTCAGATCGGCAGACAGGCTGGCGATCAGGCTGGCCTGCCGGTCACCCGCGGCCTGGGCAGCGCCAAGGCTGGCCTGCAAGGTACCAACCTGCGCGGTCAGTTCGGTGGATTTGGTGCGTTCCAACCCCAGGGCATCGGCCAATTGCGCGACCTGGGCGTTGAGTTCCGACAGTTGGGTGTCTTGCTGGGTAATCGTATCGCGCAGCATGGATTGCATGACGGTAAAGATGGTCAGAACGAACATCAGCACCATCAGCAAGGTCGTCACGGCATCGACAAAACCCGCCCAGATATTGCCGCCGTCACGTCTGGACCGGCTGAGGGCCATGCCTTAGCCCCGCCCAACGGCGCCGCGCGAAAGCGACCGGATAGCGGTGGTCAGCGCAGTAAGGTCGGCACGCAGATCGGCAATGCTTTCCTGCCGCCCTGCGGAGATTTCTTCAAGAATCCGAAGCAATTGCACGTCTATCGACCGCAGGCGCATCCGGCTTTCGGCATCGGTCGCTGCAGAACTGTCGGCGCCGGTCAAGGCCGCAATCAGGCGTTCCTGGCCCTCGGCAATCCGGTTCAGCACCTCGGTCTGCCCGCCGCCGCTTTCCATGCCCTTGGCCAGTTTGCGCACGGCCTGCGCCAATTCGGCCAGCTTGTCGTCATTCCCTTCGCGGCTGGCCTCGGCTTGGGCATAAAGAGTTTGCAGTACCTCGATCTGGCCTGTCACATTATCCAGAATCTGGATCATCACAGACTGATCGGCTGCCTCGCCTTCGCCCGAGGCGAAGCCCAGACGAGTGATGGAGGATACCCATTCTTCCAACTCGCGGTAAAAGCGGTTCTGGCCGTGGCTGGCAAACAGTTCCAACAGCCCCACCACCAGCGACCCGGCCAACCCCAGAAGCGAGGAGGAGAAGGCCGTACCCATGCCGCCTAACTGCTTTTCCAGACCGCCCATCAACTTGGTGAAAACGTCGACACCGGTTTCACCGGGCTTGGGCGCGAGTGAGCCGATGGTTTCGACGATGGCGGGGATGGTTGTGGCAAGGCCAAAGAATGTGCCCAGAAGTCCAAGGAAAATCAGGAGGTTAGTCAAGTAGCGCGTGATGTCGCGCGCCTCGTCGATGCGGGTGGCGACGGGGTCGAGAATGGATTGTGCCGCCGAGGAAGAGATGTGCATCTTGGACCCGCGCGACCGCAAAAGCGATGCAAGTGGCGCAAGCAACTGCGGCGGACGGGCGTCTTCGGTGCCGGGAACCTCGTTGACATAATTCTCAATCCAGCGGACCGATTGGATCAGGATCAGAACCTGCCAGAAACAGGTCAGGACACCCAGGCCAAAGACTCCGGCGATAAATCCATTGAGCCAGGGGTTCGTGCTTAGGATCTGAATGACTTCAACGCGGATCAACCATGTGCCAAGGCCGACCAGCGCACAGGCGAGCAGCATCGTCACGATCTGCCGGATCGGCTGGCTAAAGGATATCTGGATCGATTTGTCGGTCTTTTTCATGGGCACCTTATGGCCGATTGCGTGCTTGGTGGCAACAATAGCAGGCCCTGACGGGCACCCCAAGTGAAAGGGTGTCTTGTTTCGGCATCAGGCAGGCAGTTGGGCCACCCTTGCCACAAGCCAGTCCAGATCTGGATCGCCAATGCCAAGTTCGGTCAAATGTTGTGCGGTTGCAAAAAGATAGTCGCGGTTGGCCCCCCGGCCGCCGACGGCACGGGCGATGATCTGCGCCTGTTCCTCCAACGGAAGGCCGCCACAATACTGGTCATGATCTTGATTGATGACGTAGGTTAGGGCGTCCCGAAGTCCGCCCCCGGCCAGCGACACCGTCAAGCGGTGCTCCACATAGGCGGAGGAGATCAGTTCGCGATCCCTCAGCCGTACCAGCGTTTCGTCCTCGGCCCCGGGGATGACACGGAAGGCCACACCTGCACAGCAAGCACCCGGAACATGGTCCAGCGCCAGAACCAAGCCCATCGCCTGCGGGGTTCCACGGTGATGAATCGAACGCATGCAAAAACTCCGGTGCCAGTCTTGCACCATGGCTGTGTGCCGTTCGGCCACGGGAAAACCGGGGTCCCAGATCAGCGATCCATAGCCAAATACCCACATCGGATCGTTCAACGGCTGGCCCTCTTGATTGCCGCTCTGTAAACATCATCCACGCTGTGAAGAAAAGGGGCGGGTATGCGGGTCTTGATCTGGATCGCGGTGGTTTTTGCCGCACTTTGGGGCGGGTACTGGTTTGTCGGATCGACGGTTGTCGAGCGCAGCGTGGCGCAGTGGTTCGACGATCAGGCCGCCATGGGCATGACCGCCAAGCGAGAGGACATTTCGGTCAGCGGATTTCCCAGCCGGCTGGACCTGACCATCACAGGCCCGGAACTGGCAGACCCGCTGTCGGGCTGGTCGTGGAAGGCCCCCTTTGTGCAAGTTCTGTCAATGACGTGGAAGCCCTGGCACCTGATTGCCGCATTCCCGAATGATCAGCAGGTGCGCGCAAACGGGCAAGAGATCGACATCACCTCCAGCAAGATGGCGGCGTCGGTTCGGGTGTCACCGTCGATGGACGTGACGTTGCAGGAAGTGGTGATCGAAGGGCATGACATCCTGGCGGATTCTGATGCCGGATGGACGGTAGGTGCAAAGTCTGTTGTTCTGGCTTTGGCGCCAGACACGTCGGACCCGATGGCGCAGCGTCTAGGGCTGCGGATTGCCGATCTGATGCCGGCATCGAACCTGGCCGGTCTGGTGCCCGAGTTGGGTGACACGATCAGCAGCCTGCATCTGGACACGATCTTGATGTTCACCGCGCCATTGGACAGGCACGTGGCTGAAACCCAACCAAGGCTGACGGGTGTCACGGTGACCGGCCTTGATCTGACCTGGGGCAGCATGAAAGTGCGGGCATCGGGTCAGGTGGACCGGGCATCAGATGGTTTTGCCAAGGGTCAGATTGATTTCCAGATCGAAAATTGGCGGCAGATCCCGGCGCTTGGCGTGGCGATGGGTCTGATCCGGCTGGAAATGGCAGATGCCATTTCCCGGGGGATAGAAGCCATGGCGCGTGCAGGTGGCGATCCTGACCTGTTGAAGATGCCGCTGATCTTTGCAGATGGTCGGATGAGCTTTGGGCCAGTGCCCTTGGGTGCGGCCCCGAGGATGGACTGAGCGCAGTTGTCAGCGACAATAGGCGCGGCCGCCCCGCTGGGACACATCGAAATGGATATGGTCTTCGTGGTAACCGTCAGAGCCGGGGCCAAGCATGGTTCGGAACGTTCCGCAGGCCGCCTTGTGGGCAACCCTGATCTGGCGGCCATAGTTGTCTTCCACCGTCAGGGTTCTGCCGGACTTTAGAACAAAGCCTTCGATGTCAATGGCATTGCCCAAGCCATGCTCGCTTATCCTGTTGCCGCGTACGTTGTTGCGGGGGCGGCAGCTGTAACTGTCGGCCACGTTCAACTGAACGACCTGACCCCGAAAAGCTGGTTGCAGACCATCGTCGATCCAGCTGGCAAGAGCCGTCGCCGCATTGCAGTTGATCGTGGCCGCAGGTTTGAGCCGCACCCCATTGACCGAGGTCACCAGAACCGGCTCGGCTATGCCGCAGCCATTTGTCCGCGATATGATCGGTTCCAGTTCCGTGCCCTTGATGTCGTTATTGTTGCAGACCGATCCTTGGCGCGTTGACCTTGGCCTGTCGGGCTGCGTGCGGGCAACAGCTTCGGTTGGGCGCGGACGTGGCCGCAGGGATTGCATGGCAGGCGGGGCCGGCAGGGCCACCAAGGTGGTGGCAACCTGCGGCCGGGGTTCGGGGAAAAGTGAGCGGGTCGGCGCGTCTGCCCGGGCGGTGTTGATCGTGCAGATCAGCATCAACACACCCAGGGCCGCGCGCATCGTCAACCGCCCGCCGATTTGGCCGTTGCGACACGGCCAAAATCCGGGGCAGAGGTGTCTTGCCCCGCCTCGATGATGCCACGTCGGATCGCACGGGTGCGGGTGAAATAAGCGTGCAGCAAATCACCGTCGCCCATTCGGATGGCGCGCTGCAGCACGAACAGTTCTTCGGTAAAGCGGCCGAGGACGTCCAGCACAGCGTCCTTGTTGGTCAGGAACACATCGCGCCACATGGTGGGGTCCGACGCCGCAATCCGGGTGAAATCGCGAAAGCCGGTGGCGGAATACTGAATCACTTCGGAATTCGATACCTGCGCCAGATGGTCGGCGACACCCACCATCGTATAGGCAATCAGATGCGGGGTATGGCTGACCACGGCCAGAACGAGGTCGTGATGGTCAGCCTCCATCGTGTCAACGCGGGCGCCCATGCCCTCCAGCAATGCGCGCAACTGGGTGATCTTGGCTTGGTCTGTGTCGGGCAACGGGGTGAGCAGCCACCAGCGGTTCTGGAACAGCGTGGCAAAGCCCGACCTTGGGCCGGAGTATTCGGTTCCCGCCATCGGGTGGCCGGGGATGAAGGCCACGCCTTCAGGCATACTGGGCAGGACGGCGGCAATCACGGCCTGCTTGACCGATCCCACATCCGTCACCGTAGCACCCGGTGCCAGATGCGGGCCAATCTCGGCGGCAAGGGCGGCCATTGCGCCCACGGGCACAGCCAGCACCACCAGATCAGCGCCAGAGACCGCCTCGGCGGCAGTCGCGCATACCCGGTCGCACAGGCCGATTTCCAGTGCAACGGCCCGGGTCTCGGCAGATTTGGCATGGCCGACAATTTCACCGGCCAGACCACCGGCCCGCATGGCATGCGCCATTGACGAGGCGATAAGGCCCAGACCAATCAGCGCGACACGTGTGTAGATCTGGCTCATCTGATGCCTTTGAACTGGGCAATGGCATGGGCCACGCGGCGACAAGAGGATTCGTCACCAATCGTGATACGCAGGCAGTTGGGCAGTTTGTAGCTGGACACTCGCCGCACCAGAAGCCCCTGCTTTTGCAGGAATGTATCGCAATCCTCGGCCTCTTCCTGGGTCGAGAAGCGGGCAAGGATGAAGTTGGTCATCGAGGTGTCGGATGGTATTCCCAATTCGGCCAAAGCCAGGGCCAGCCAGTGCCGCATGCGGGCATTATCGGCCCGGCAGCGAGCGATATAGTCTTGGTCCCTGACCGCCGCTTCAGCCGCCTCAAGCTGGGTGTTGGACAGGTTGAAGGGGCCACGGATGCGGTTCAGCACGTCAATGACCGCTTTCGGGCCATAACCCCAGCCAATGCGCAAACCGCCCAGACCGTAGATCTTGGAGAATGACCGCGTCATGACGACATTGCTGCGTGCCTCGATCAGCGACAGACCACCGTCAAAGCCATCGACAAACTCGGCATAGGCCCCGTCCAGAACCAAAATGGCCTGTGGCGGCAAGCCATCCGCCAACCGCGCCACCTCGGCTGCAGAAATCATCGTGCCGGTGGGGTTGTTGGGGTTGGCGATGAACACCAGTTTGGTGCGCCGATTGCAGGCCCTGAGGATCGCGTCGACATCGGTTGTGCGGTCACGTTCAGCCACCTCGACCGGGGTCGCCCCTGCGGCAAGGGCTGAGATACGGTACATCAGGAAGCCGTGTTCTGTGAACACCACCTCATCCTTGGGGCCGGCATAGGCCTGACACAGGAAGGTGATGATTTCATCCGATCCAGCGCCGCAGATCACACGGTCGGCGTCCAGGCCATGCACCTCGGCAATCGCTGCACGAAGCGAGGCATGGTCGGTCGAGGGGTAGCGGTGCAACTGATGAACCGACCGCTGAAACGCCTCTTTCGCCCGGTCCGAGGGACCAAAGGGGTTCTCGTTGGATGACAGCTTGACCACATTGCCAACACCCGCAACCGTGGCCTTGCCGCCCACATAGAGGGCGATGTCCATGATCCCGGGCTGCGGCTTTATCGCGTCATTCATCGTTTTGCCTTTCGTTCCCGGGGTTCTACCCATGCGGTCAGGGCTTTGCCAGCAACAATTGGCCTATGCAGCGCAATGTCTCAGCGCTTCTCGGATTTCGATGCAAGATAATCCATCAGCGCCATCAGGACACCCGACAGCACAAAGGTCAGGTGGATGACCACCAGCCAGTAAAACTTGCGGTCCATTTCGGCATCGGACATGTCCTCGACGCTCATGAACCATTTCAGCAGGTCGATGGCCGAAATTGCGACGATGGAGGCGATCAGCTTCATCTTCAGCCCAGAGAAATCAACCTTGCCCATCCAGTCGGGGCGGTCGGCGCCGGTGTCGAAATCGAACTTCGAGACGAAGTTTTCATAGCCGGAAAAGAGGACGATCAGTAGAAGGTTGCCCGCCAGCGTCAGGTCAATCAGCGTCAGCACGACCAGGATCACATCCTCGGCCTTCATCGTGACGACTTGGGGTGCGTAATAGAACAACTCGCGCAGGAACACGATTGCCAACATCCCCAGTGCCAGGACCAGCCCCAGATACATCGGCGCCATCAACCAGCGAGAGGCGAACAAGAACTTCTCAAGCGCCCGTTCGGCGTTGTTCGATTGCGTCATGGTCCACCCTTCGCGCTAAAATGGAAAGGGCCCGCCGAACCGGCGAGCCCCCGTCTGCCTTTGGGGGCAGCTTATCAGTTCTTGGCGTAGTATTCCACGACCAGGTTCGGTTCCATCTGCACCGGATACGGCACATCCGACAGGCCCGGTGTGCGGACGAATTTCACGACCAGCTTGGAGTGATCCGCCTCGATGTAATCGGGGACATCACGCTCGGCCAGTTGGGTGGCTTCCAGAATTGCGGCCATCTGCTTGGACTTCTGGCGCACTTCGATGATGTCGCCTTCCTTAACGCGGTAGGAGGCGATGTTGACGCGGGCGCCATTCACGGTCACGTGGCCGTGGTTCACGAACTGGCGGGCGGCGAACACGGTAGGGACCAGCTTGGCGCGGTAGACGACGGCGTCCAGGCGACGCTCCAGCAGGCCGATCAGCGCCTCACCGGTGTCGCCACGCTGGCGTTCGGCGTCGGCATAGATCTTGCGGAACTGCTTTTCTGTCAGGTCACCGTAGTAACCCTTCAGCTTTTGCTTGGCGCGCAGCTGGGTACCAAAGTCGGACAGTTTGTTCTTGCGGCGCTGGCCGTGCTGGCCCGGGCCGTATTCGCGCTTGTTCACCGGGGATTTCGGACGGCCCCAGATGTTTTCGCCCATGCGGCGGTCGATCTTGTACTTGGCAGACGTGCGTTTGGTCACGGCTGATCTCCTTCTAAACAATTGAAGGGCGTTGTCCTTTTCCGGCGAACCGGCGACAGGCTTCCCCTTGCGGGGCCCACCAACACCAATGAAAAGCCCCGGAACAACGTCCGGGACTGGCGCGGCTTATACAGGGCAGCGTCGGGGAGTCAACGCCTCAGAGTTAAAACGCCAAATCATGCCGCAAGATCGCGGCCTCTGATGCCGACAGGTTGCGCCGGGCATAGTCGCCATAGGATTGCGGATTTTGGGCAAGGTTCGGGAGCAGTCCAAAAAGCCTGTCCCGCTGGCCCGACTCGATGGATTCGAGTGCTGTGTTCGAGGGGTGGAAGCTTTCAGTTTCCAGCCCGTTTGCCCAGATGACGTTATGCCGGCCCAGCAGGATGTGGATAGAGGTCACCTCGCGCAGGGAATGGTCGACCGTTATGGTCTGATCATTGACCAGGTTTTCGGCGGCCACCAAAACCTCGGGCGTGTTGAACAGGGCCTGAGCGGCTGCACCCAACACCAGCATGCGGTGTTGCGGGCTGACGAGCAGGTCCATCTCGGGGCGGTCCAGACCCATTGCCCCTGCGCGAAACCGGATCGGGCGAAGGTGGGGCATGGCATGCAGGCGCGCGCCAGTCATGCGGCGATAGCCGGTCCACAAAACCTCTTGCGGGCCGTTGTCGCGGGTCAGAACGCGGTCGCCCGGTTGCAGGGTTTGAATGCGACGGGGGCCGGATTGGGTGGCGATGCAGGTGTCGGGGGTAAAGCAGATCATCCCACCCGTCACCCGCGCGCCAATCGCTGGCTGCGTCAGGTCAAGCGAGGTGCGCATGACCCACAGGTCCTGATTGGCCGGCGGCAGTTCCCCCATCAGCATGAGCAGAAGCGCACCCGTATCAGGCACCCGGATCAGGGTGATCTGATAGGTCTGATGCCCGTCCGTGACGACAAAGGACTGGTCCGGCAGATCCGGTTCCAATTCGCTGTCACGTCTTGCGCTTTCGCCACCAACCGCTGCACCAATCAACCGCCGCACCATGCGTGCGGCGCGTTTGCGGATGTCCGCCCCTCCCTCGGCCTCAGTCAGAATCAGCACCCCTTTCGGCCCATCGACCCGCACGGGTGCCCCCGTCCAGCGCCAAGTGGCGCCAACGGCAAGTACGTCCAACGACGCGGCCTTGAGGCCATCTGTTTCTGTCTGTGACCAAGAAATGACGAACGTGCCCTGAGAGCCCGTTTTCATGCCTGTTTCGCCTGCTCGTAGTTTTTTTCTTATACGGGAATCCTAACAACACAAATGGCGCATGCCTATAGCAAATCAGCAACATCGCATTTGTATTAGGAGATTAGCAGTCGTTCTTGATGTGGATATCTGCCAACGGACCGCGCTATTCCTGCCCCAGCGCCTGATGCGGGATATAGGGCGCCTCCAACCGGGCAATCTGGTCGGGGGTCAGGGTCAGCGACAGGCCGTCAACCGCGTCTTGCAACTGGCTGGCTTTGGTGAACCCGACGATGGGCGCGGTCACACCCGGCTTTTGTCGGGTCCAGGCCATGGCGACCTGTGCCATCGTGCGGCCCAGTTCAGCGGCCAGGGCCTGCACGGCACCGATCACAGCGGCATCGGCAGTCTCGGTCCGGGAGAATAGGAACTTGCCATAGGCATCCTTGCCGGTCCGGTCGGTTTCCACACCGGCGGGGCGGGCCAGACGGCCACGGGCAATCGGGCTCCACGGAATCAAACCCACGCCTTGATCAAGGCAAAGCGGGATCATCTCGCGTTCTTCCTCGCGGTAGAGCAGATTGATCTGGTTCTGCATCGAGATGAAGGGTGTCCAGCCATTCCGCCGGGCCACCTCTTGCGCCTTGGCGAATTGCCAGGCCCACATGGTGGAGGCGCCGATGTAGCGGGCCTTGCCGGATGTGACGACATCATGCAGCGCGGCCATCGTTTCCTCGATGGGCGTGTCGCGGTCCCAGCGGTGGGTCTGGTAGAGGTCAACATGGTCGGTCTTCAGCCGGCGCAGGCTGGCATCGATGTTGTGCATGATGGACCGGCGCGACAACCCGCGCATCTGCGGTTCGGACAGCATGGTGCCGTGTACCTTGGTCGCCAGCACAATCTCGTCCCGGCGGGCGTAGGTCCACAGAGTATCGCCCAAGATCTCCTCGGATGATCCATCAGAATAGACATTGGCGGTGTCAAAGAAGGTGATCCCCGCCTCGACCGCCATGCGGATCAACGGTTCGGACTGGTCTTGCGGCAAGGTCCAGGGGTGGCCGCCCCGGGCAGGGTCGCCAAAGCTCATGCAGCCAAGGCAAAGCTCGGATACTTTCAGGCCGGACTGGCCAAGGCGTTTGAATTGCATGGTGGTGCTCCTTTCCACGCAGCCTAGCCCGTGGCAGGGCCAAGGTCCATGCCAGCGGTTGCCGGGGCGTGGCGGATGGGCCAGTGTGGGGGAAAGCAGGGGGACATGATGACCGAAGTGGATATGGCCGCGCTGGAGCGGGCGCTGGATGGGTTGCCGGACCGGTTGCGCGGGCCGGGGGGCGTGGCGGGGGTGGTGTACAAGGGCCGGGTGATTGCGCGGCGGGCCTGGGGTTATGCTGACCTCGCGGCGCGGTTGCCGATGACGGCGGGCACACGGCTGCCGATTTGTTCGATCAGCAAGCAGTTCACCTGCGCCGTTCTGCTGGACCAGGTCGCGGACCCTGCGACGCTGGACGGGGCGGTTGGGCAGTTCCTGCCGCAGTTTCAGGGCATGTTGCCGACGGTGCAGCAGTTGGCCGACAACCAGTCGGGACTGCGCGACTACTGGGCGCTGACCGTGCTGCAAGGGGCAGCACCCGAACAGACCTTTGCCCGTAGTGACGCCCTGCCCCTGCTGGCGCGGATGAAAACGGGCCACTTCGCACCCGGCACCAGCTATTCCTATTGCAATGCCAACTTCCGCATTCTGGCCGAGGTGATTGAACAAGCGACAGGCCGGGCCTTGAGTGACCTTTTGGTCGAGCGGATCTTTGCCCCGGCGGGCATGGTGACTGCCGCCCTGTTACCAGACACGCGCCAAACCGCCGATGGGGTGGTCGGTTATGAGGGGACCGATGAAACCGGCCATATCCCGGCGCAGAACGGCATTTACTGGATCGGCGATGCGGGCGTTTCCGCAGCACTGGACGACATGCTGGCGTGGGAGGGGTTCATTGACCAGACCCGCGATGATCCGACTGGCCTGTATAACCGCCTGTCCGCCCCTCCAAGCTTTGCCAATGGGGCACCGGCGTTCTATGGCAACGGTCTGGGTCGGATGACCATTGGCGGGCTGACGGTGACGGGTCACGGCGGGGCGCTGCGCGGGTTTCGCTGCAAGCGACTGCATGTCGCGTCCGAACGGCTGTCAGTGGTGGTGATGCTGAACCATGAGGCCGATGCCCATGGTGCGGCCGTGGGGCTGATCGAGGCGGCGCTGGGACTGCCCGCTGTACCCCACGCCCCTTGCCCGCCCGATTGGTCTGGTCTGGCGATGGACGATATGCAGGGGCTGTTGGTCCGCATTACGCCGGGACCACAGGGGCTGACGCTCAGCTATGGTTCTGAAGAAAGCCTGCTGCAGGTGATGGGTGACGATCAGGCCGCTGGTGGCGGCGTGCACCTGCAACGGTCGGCAACAGGGCTGGTCCTGCGGCGGGAGGAGGAAAACCTGACCCTTACCGCTCGCCCCTTGACCCCCACCACGGGGGCGGATGGTGGGCCATTGGCGGGTCGGTACTGGTCTGCGGAACTGGACGCCGAATTGCTGATCACCCACCGCGACGGCGCCACGTTTGCCGGGTTTCAAGGGATGTTGGGCCAAGGACCGATGGAACGCATGCATGCTGTCTCACCGGATATCTGGGTCATCAGTACCCGCCGGTCGATGGACGCACCCGCTCCGGGGGATTGGACCGTCCAAGTTCCGCGCGGAACCGATGGGGTCGTCAGCGATCTTGTCGTGGGGTGCTGGCTTGCGCGCGGCATCACCTACCGCCGTATATGTTAAGGAAACAACCATACCACCTTCCGATATGTGACAAGCAGCTCAAATCAGCCAGACATCTGTCCAAAAAACGCAGAGTAGTTCATTCATCATGACAGAACTGCCCCTCATCCATAACAACCCAATTTTGGCACTTCCAGACAGTACCATCAAGACTTTGATAGAAGATCAGACTGATTGCTGGTTTAAAAAAATGTGACCGCCGGCCAGAGCCATATCTGTTACAAAAATTATGCCCGCGAAGGTAGCAAGGATAGTTTTTGCATTCTCCGTTTTTTGACTCTGGTCCTCCCGCACGACTTGAGCTCTGGGTGCTGTGACGCCCTGTGCTCATCCAAATGATCGAACTTCGATCAAAACTTATACTTCAAGTTTATCGTCACTATCCGGCTTTTGAGATCCTGTGGTGACATGATGTAAGTTCCAACACCATTTGGAGTACCAGCAAACGAATAGCTTTGCCCTGTCGCGTCCAAGTTCTCAGCATTGAGGCGAATCCATTCTATATCAGTGCCAACACTCCATTTTTCATCCAAAGCATAATCGATGCTTATCCCTGTTTTAAAGCCCTTCAGGAACTTGGAGTCAGAGCCGCGTCCCGTGCTATTGCTGTGTACAGTTCCGTCACGTTCTATGTTATCATCTTGAATGGTAAGACTATACTGTCCTGAAACAAGACCGCCCGACGCCGAAATTAAAAATCGATTGAAAGAGTACCCAATCCGGGCTTCAGCAGTGTACATTTTCTGCATTTTCGACGTAAATTTGTCATCTGGTGAGGAGCCACAGCATCCATCAATCGACCAATCAGTTGAAGAAGCATTCGAATGGGAGAGACTTGCCGACACCCCGTAAACCACCTGACCTGACTGATGATTGAACCCAAGTTCACCGCCAATAATACTCCCGTCTATATTCGGACTGTTGAAATCACCTACTCCAAAAGTGGGGTAAACACTTCTGTTACTCTCAACAGTCGTAAGCTTTGTATTCGCATTGTAGGTTCCCGCAAACAGTCCAACATAACTGCCCGTCCAATCTATTGGATTTTCTTCTGCGAAAGCCGAACTGGCGATTGTTGCAAAAACACCACAAAGAAGAATTCTATTTAGCTCAATTTTCATCTTCTGCTCCATTATTTCGGTAGAAAATTTACGGCCCAGAAGGGACACGTCAATCGAGCAGAAGTTCTTATTGATAATCTTTGGTGTATATCTTTGATTTAAATGTTGACTTTTCCGCGTAATCTACCTTATCACCCCGATATCGGTGTTTGATCCCACGGCACCCTCCTCAACCCCGGTCACTGTCACCTCAACCACCGCCGCAACCGTTGTCGTGCCAACCGTCACGCCATGGGCGATGTGCAGTACCTTCACCTGACCCGCCGTGAATGTGTCAAACGCCACAGCATTGGCATCGACCACCAACACCCCAGCGACCTGGACAGTCGCCCCCGTCACAGGACCCGGAACCACAGGCGCAGGATTGGAATCCGCCATCCAGATCTCGGTGTCGTCAAACAGCAGATGCTCGATATTGGCCACAATCGTCTTGGCGCCATCCGTCAGGTCGTTGAGGGTCAACCACCCGAACACCTGCACGAAGTGATAATCGTTCGCGACCCGGGCAAACCGATCCTGTCAAATCGGGCCCCACCATCAGGGTAATTGCCCGTCGTGCCGTCAATCAGGATCGTCATTTCGGGCCCTTCCGTCTTTCACAGCATCAGCTCGGCCAGCACCGGCGCCATGCCGGTTGCAAGATCAAAACCAATCGCGAAATCGGCCAGACCGTCCCCGTCCACATCGCCTTGCAACAGACCTTCGGCGCCGGTTTCGACCCACTGCAATTCACCCGCCACCATCGAAAAGGCCGCGCTGCCAACAAAGACAAAGCTCTGATCGCCCATCGCCCCGGTATCGGCGTCGATCAGCGACAGATCGAGTTGATCCACCCCCGATTCGAAATCGGTGATCAGGTCGGTGGCGGCAATCATGCTGTCGGTCAGGCTGGCAAACACAAAGGTATCGGCCCCCGCCCCGCCATGCAGATCATCCGCACCCTCATCCCCCGACAAGACATCATCGCCCTGGCCGCCCGTCAGGTCATCATCTCCACCGCGCCCGGATAGCCGGTCATCGCCCAGATTGCCCGCCAGCGCATTGTCATCGCCGTTGCCAAGCACGTCGTCATCGCCCGACCCGCAATTGGCATCCTCGATGCTGGTCGTGGTGGCCGCCGTCATGCCCGCGGTGATCGCTGCCACGATGTTGGACGAGTCGCCGCTGAGCGCCACCACAACCCCGCGTCCCAACTGGTCGGCCAGACCCTGATAGGTGGCTTCATACCCGCCTCCGATGGCAAAGACCGGGATGATGCCCGCCGCCTCCAGCGCCGCCTTCAGCTGTGCCAGCATCGGGTAATCCTCGCCGATCCCGCCGCCATCCATTACCCCGTCGCCATTGTTGGGCGTGGTAATGCCCGCGGCCGCGCCATCGCCCGCCACGTGAAACGGCGCATCGGTGAACAGCACCACGAACCGGGCCGCATCGGCGCGGAACCCCACAGCCGCAGCGTGCAGCGCCAGTTGCATCACCGCCTCGATCTGCGCCTCGGGGCCGTCGGCCCCGTTCTGAATGGTCATGCCGGTATAGGCCGTGGTCAGCGCCGCAACATCCGTGGTCAAGCCCAGATCCTGCCGGTAGACCCATTCTCCCGCAGCCCCAAACGGCGCGACCGCCTTGTCGACAAAGGACGACACCCCAAAGGTGGAATTTGCCTGAACCGCCTGCAAGGCCGTCACGATCTGCGGCACCAACCCGCGCACTGTGGCGATATCATCGCCAAACGACCCCGACAGGTCTTGCAGGAACTGCACATCCAGTGGACCCGCCGTGGTGCCCCCCGGATTGATGTGGACGACATGGTCATCCACGAAGCAATCGGTGTCGCCGGACAGGTCGATATGGTCGTCTGTGACGCTGCCGCTGGTGTCAAGCGTGTCATGGCCCAGAAAATCCTCGATTTCGACCACCGCACCTTTGATGCGGTAAACATCATCCCCCGACCCGCCCGACAGATGATCATGCCCCGACCGCGCGGTGATCACGTCATCGCCATCCCCGGCCAGAATAAGGTCATCGCCGTCACCGCCGTCCAGACTGTCATTGCCTGACCCGCCCTCCAGCACATTGTCGCTGGCGCTGCCGGTCAACTCATGGGCCGTGCCGCCCAGACGGATGATCTCGATATCGCCGGTCACGACCAGACCGTCCCTCATCAGAACCGCCGTATCCACGCCGCCGCCCGCCAGTTCGATGATCAGGTCACCCGCGTTGTCCAGAATATAGGTGTCATCGCCCGAACCACCCTCCATCGCATCCTGGCCCTTGCCGCCGTCCAGTGTATCATTGCCGTCGAGGCCCACCAGACTGTCTCGCCCAGTGCTGCCCGTCAGCAGGTTGTCACCCAGATTGCCTGTGCCGGTCAGGCCGCTCCGCGTCAGCGTCAACGCCTCAACGCCCTCGGCAATCGCGTAACTGACTGTCGCCAGCACGCTTTCCCGGCCACCGCCACCCAGTTCTACGATCAGGTCCAGGGCGTGGTCCACCCTGAAGGTGTCGTCCCCCGCGCCGCCCACCATTGTGTCAGCCCCGGCCGCCCCGTCCAGCGTGTCAGCCAGGGCCGTCCCTACCAGCGTATTGGCCAAGCCGTTGCCCTTGCCGCTGTGGGCCGCGCCGGTCAAGGTCAACCCCTCCATTTGCGCGCCCAGCACCCAATCGACCGAAGCGACCACCGTGTCAGCGCCATTGCCCAGCGTCTCGGTCACTCGGTCGCTTGCCACGTCGACGTAATAGGTGTCATCCCCCGCGCCCCCGACCAGCGTGTCGATGCCCGCCCCACCGTCCAGAAAATCGGCCGCGGTGGTGCCGCGCAGGGTGTTGGC
>CAMDHB010000001.1 GCA_945897655.1 Pseudorhodobacter antarcticus | reverse complement strand
GCCTTGCGTGAGGCTGGTTTTCGGGGGGGGGGACATGCCGGTGGGCCGCGATTCGGGCTGTGGCCCACCGGCATTTGGCAGGAACGCGGGCAGGGGGTTCATGACCGGAGTTGGTGTGGGGATGGGCGCAGAATCCACCAAGGTCACCGTGCGAGGCTGCGGAGAGATGGTCCTTGGGCTGTCAAGTGCGGGCAAAGCTGCGATCGAGGGGGCAATGGCTGCCGGCTGTTCTGGACGGGTGTGATGCCGATCGACCTGGTGCGCATTGGGCGAAATCCTGTCAGCAGCGATATCGGAATGCCCGACAATTGTGGTCGGCGGCAGGTCTGAAAGCGCCTGCACCCCCGGCCGCATAGCGCCGGTTTGGACCCGGCTGACCGACACTGGCCAGATCTTGACCGGAACATGGGCCGGCGCTGTTGGGGGTGTTTCAGTTGCACCTGAAAGGGGGGCAGTCCATATCGGCCCCATCTTTGCAACGGTCGTGGTCGGGGTGGAATCGGTCATGGGGCCGGTTGCCGGTGGGACGATCACCCGAATTTGGCGGGATTCGGTTTGGCCTGCCTTGGGCATTGGCAATGCTGACGGCGTGGAGCGCGGGATTGCGTTATGTCGTGTCGTACTTTGGATCAGGCTGCCTTGAACGATGGCATCTTTCGCTTGCACCCAGCCCGGGGGGGAAGGGGCGGGCGATGGCACCGTGGCCTGCAGGACAGTGACCCCTTGAGGTGGGGCGCGATCCGGCGTTGTGGGGGAGGATGGTTGGGCGGGCACGTTCAGGGCCATCTTTGGTTCCAGTGGCCCTGAGCGAGTGACGGGTGCCAGACGGGGAGGCATCTGACCCGCGGGGATGGTTGCAGCGGTTGGCGGCTGAGGGGCGGGTTGGTTGGCCAACGGCAGTGGCGCGGGCAGTTCGCCAGATTGGCGCGGCATTTGTTTGGCCAGCGCCGGGACAGGACTGTCCGCACTCAGGGCAACCGGCGGACGTTCGGCACCCGTTGCTGTGTGGGTTTCGGGCAGCGGGTTGGGTCGGGCGACGAAGGGTCTGTCCGGGTTATGCGGCTGCACGGGCGACGGTGGGGATAGTTCATGTGGCGTTTGAACGGGCATGACCGGACGAAGCGAACGACTGTGAATGTCTTGAGGTGGCACAGGGTCCGAACTGCGGTTCGACTGGTGGACCGCTGTGGGCGGTGTCAGGCCACTGGCCTTGTCACCGCTGGGGCGTGGCTGTGGAAACGCCGTGGGATCTGCCGGTGGCGTTTGAACGGGCAGGACAGGACGAGCCGGGCGACGGTGAGTGTCTTGAGGCGGCACAGTGTCAGATGTTCGGATGGACTGGTGGACAGGTGTGGCCTTTATCACTTCATTGTCCTTGTCAACGATGGGGCCTTGCTGGGGAAACGCCGTTGGATGTGCGGGTGGCGATTGAACTGCCAGGACAGGACGCACCAAACGACTGTGAATGTCTTGAGGTGGCACAGGGTCCGAACTGCGGTTCGACTGGTGGACCGGTGTGGCCTGTGTCACGCCATTGTCCTTGTCACCGCCGGGGCGTGGCTGGGGAAACGGCGTGGGATCTGCCGGTGGCGTTTGAACGGGCAGGACAGGACGAACCGGGCGACTGTGAACGTCTTGAGGCGGCACGGTGTCAAATGTTCGGTTGGACTTGTGGACCGGTGTGGCCCGTGTCACGCCATTGTCCTTGTCACCGCCGGGGCGTGGCTGGTGAAACGGCGTGGGATCGGAAGGCGGTGCTGCTGTAGCCTTCGGCCCGCCTGCGCGGAGCAAGGATTGAACGGAAGCACCCAGAATGGGATGAGCCGGGTCTGAGCCAACCTCTGCCGTTTCGGGGGGTTGGTCGATCGTGGCGGACGTGGCCGCCGGGACGGTTGGCCTTTGTTCGGCTGAACGGGCCACATCTGGTGCGGAGCGTTGGCGGTGGCCCAGCATGGGTTGCGAACTGACCGCGAGCGGATTGGTCCTTTCTGTGACAGGGAGATAGGGTGCATCCGGCTGTTGGGCCCGGGCGTGATCACCTCGATCTGGTGCAGTTGGCAGTTGGGTCTGCGTGCGATCACCTTCCAGCGGTGCAGGCCGCGGTTGGGCCGTTGCGCGGTCCCCTTCCAGCGGTGTCGTGGTCAGTTCGGCCGGTCGGCGATCACCTTTTTGCGGTTGGGATTGCGCACCCCGTAAGGGTTCGGCCAATTCCTTGTTGCGGGGGTGGTCTTCATCCTGGGCCAGTTGCGTAGCGGGCGAACCATTTTCGGGGGCGGTCGGGACCGGATCATGAACGGCTGACCGTTCGGACCTGCCTGGATGTGCCAATAGACTAGCAGGCAGTGTCAGGACCTGAACCAGCGCAAAGGTCACAGGTTGGGTCTGATCGACCGTATCAGGGTCTGTGGCATCCTGTTTTTCTGTGATGCCATCAGGAATGGGGGCATCGCTGGCCGGTGACGGGTCGGGCGGCACGGGCCAAAGGGCAGGTGGAGCGAGCCCCGTCACCGTATCTGCCCCGGGTGTGGGCTGGGGGTGCAAGATCAGTGGGGCGGCGTTGGTTGGCGCCCCGTCGGACAGGTTCATCAGCGTGCCGAAGTCGGCGCCGCCTTCGACCAGGTCTTGGACACCCCCCTCGGACTGGGAGGGCGGTGTTAGGGGACCTGTTGGTGCAACCAAGGGAATGGAAATCAATGCGATCATTTGTTCCGACTTCTGCCGTTCATGTCGGATCATTCCGCCAACTGGTTACCACCTGTTTACCGGACCAGCGCATAGTGTCGAAAATCCGTTGCAAATGGAGAAGCCTGTGCAACTGTCACCGATCGCCGTGCCCCTGACGGGGAATCTGACCAATGTGGATGCCGCGCGCCGCGATGTGCTGATGCAAAAGGCCAAGGATCTGGAGGCGGCGTTTCTGTCTGAAATGCTGTCCTATGCCGGGGTGGATGCGCCGGAGGGGTCGTTTTCGGGCGGTGTGGGCGAGGACCAGTATGCGTCTTTCCTACGCGATGCCCAAGCCAAGGCAATGGTTGAGCATGGTGGTATCGGTTTGGCGGAAAGACTGTTTCAATCCTTGGTAAGGCACGATCATGCAGGCGGTTAAGCCCACCCCGCTGCCGGCGGCGGCCAAGGTGCTGGACCAGATCTATGCCGCCATGCTGGCGTCCGATTATGGCGCGCTGGCGGGGCTGACCGTGGCGCTGGAACAGGCGCAGCAATGGCAGACCAACCCGCCCACTGAAACGGAAATTCAGTTGATCCGCTACAGGGCCGAACGGAATGCCGCCGTTCTGCTGGCCGCCCAGCGCGGGATCCGGGCGGCGCGGCGCAGGCTGGCCGACATCCGGGCGTCACATTCGTCGTTTGTCACCTATGACAGCAGCGGTCGCCGCGCCGAGGTGGTCGAGAGCCGCAATCTAGCGCAAAGGCTGTAGGTTTTTCATTCAAATTCCGCAGATTGCGGGGGCGGCGATTAGCACTCTCTTATGCTTTGGACGGTCTTATGGGGCCTGCATCCCAGATGGGGTGGCGCGACCCGGGCGACCGGCCGCATTGGAGAGAAAGCCCAAACGGCCATCTGTCGTGATGGCGCCCAAAGCTGTGCGCAAAGCGTCAGCTGACCGCAAAGGAAACGAAAATGTCGTCCATTCTGACCAACAACAGTGCGATGGTTGCACTGCAAACGATGAAGTCGATCAATACCAATCTGGCCAAGACCACGGCAGATATCTCGACCGGAAAATCCGTGGCCACAGCCAAGGACAACGCAGCCGTCTGGGCCATTTCCAAAGTCATGGAATCCGACGTCAAGGGGTTCAAGGGAATCAATGACAGTCTGGCGCTGGGGTCGTCGACCATCGCCGTGGCCCGGCAAGCCTCGGAAACGATCACCGACCTTCTGACGGAAGTGAAGGGCAAGATCGTGGCCGCGCAGGAATCCAACGTGGACCGTGCCAAGATCCAGACCGATATCGTGGCCCTGCGCAGCGAGATCGAATCGGTGGTGGGGGCTGCGCAGTTCAACGGGTTGAACCTGGTGAACGGCTCGCAAACCTCGGTTGACGTGCTGGCATCGCTGGACCGCAGCGGTACTGCGGTCACCGCTTCGTCCATCACGGTCACGGCGCAGGATCTGTCGATCGGCGCCTATGCGGCCAAGAACGTGCTGACCGGCACGGACGGCGTTTCGACCGCAGGCGATACCGCCGGTTTTGCCATTGATGCGGCCGGCACCGGGACGGTGGTGATTGATGACAGCGGCGCGGCTTTCGCGGCCGGGGATTCGGTGTCGCTTAGCATCGGGGGCAAGACCGCCAACTATACCGTGACGGCGGAAGATGTGGCATCGACCACGGCATCGGATCTCGTCGCGGTCGGCCTGAAAAAGGCTGTCGAGGCGCTGGGTATCACTGGTCTGACGGTGGATTACGATTCCGGTACGGCAGGAACGCTGGTCTTCACCAACGGCGGGGCTGATGACCTGAACGTATCTGCCCAGTTCAAGAATGTTGGGTCGGGCGGGCTTGGGGCGCTTTCAACCATCGACGTCTCTTCCAGTGCGGGCGCGACGGCCGCCTTGGGGAATATCGAAGCCATGTTGCAGACGTCCATCGACGCGGCGGCCTCGTTTGGTTCGGTCCAGGTGCGGGTCGACATCCAACGCGACTTTGTCAGCAAACTGACCGATTCCATGAAAGCGGGCATCGGCTCGATGGTCGATGCCGATATGGAGGAGGCGTCGGCGCGGTTGCAGGCCCTGCAGGTGCAGCAGCAGCTGTCCACCCAGGCCCTGTCGATCGCGAACCAGCAGCCGCAATCGCTGTTGTCCTTGTTCCGGTAAGCCAACTGGTCAGGGGGCAAAGCCCCCTGACCGCTTGATGCTGAACCCCAGGCACAATCCCGGAAGGAAAAATCTTGACCGTCGCCACCAATATTGCCCGTGCGGCCTATGGCCAGCGCGAGGCCCCTGTTCGCACCAGCCGTTCCCACGAATACGAGCTTTTGGCGCGCTGCACACAGCAGCTTGCCATGGCATGGTCCCGCCGAAAGGAAGATTTCGGGGGGCTGGCCACCGCCTTGACCGAAAACCTGCAACTTTGGTCGGCGCTGGCCGCAGATGTTGCGGAAGCGGGCAATGGCCTGCCTGCCCCGCTGCGGGCGCAACTGTTCTATCTGTATGAATTCACCGCAGGTCATACCCGGTCGGTGCTTGACCAAAAGGGCTCGGTTGAGGTGTTGGTGGACATCAACACCGCCGTGATGCGCGGCCTGCGCGGCGAAGGGGGCGGGTCATGAGCGGCCTTGTCCTGAAGCTTGGCCCCCATGAACGCGTGCTGATCAATGGCGCGGTGGTTGAGAATGGCGACAAACGGTCACGGCTTGCCATCGTCACGCCCAATGCCAATATCCTGCGCCTGCGCGACGCCATCCATCCGGCCGAGGCGAACACCCCGGTCAAGCGGGTCTGCTATGTGGCCCAACTGGTCCTGACCGGCGATGCGACCGCTGCCGACACTCGGCAACAATTGCTGCGCGGCATTGAACAGCTGAGCCAGGTTCTGACCGACCATGACAGCCGGACCCAATTGAACGCCGCCACCAAGGCCGTGCTGGAGGATCAGCACTATCAGGCCCTGAAAGCGCTGCGGTCCTTGCTGCCACGGGAGGAGCGGTTGTTTGCCGCGGCCGGGCAAAGATGAGTTATAGCCCGGTTCTTCCAGTGGGCGGTTATGCCGGATGGACGCTGTTGAACCGGACAATGGCCAAACAGACCGCTGCCTTTGTCAAATCGCCCGAGATCAAGCGGGACGAGGATTACTTCAAGGCGAATATCGGCAAGATCAGCACGGCGGAACAACTGGTCAAGGACCGCAGGCTCCTGAAGGTTGCTTTGGGGGCCTTCGGGCTGGACGCGGATATCAACAACAAGGCGTTCATCGAAAAGGTGTTGAAGGATGGCACGCTGAACACGGCGGCCCTGTCGAACAAGCTGGCGGACAAGCAGTATCAGAAATTCTCGGCCGCGTTCGGCTTTGGCGATTTCGCGACACCGCGCACCAAACTGTCGACTTTCCCGGAGCAGATCATCAGCGCCTACCGCGCCCGGCAGTTCGAGGCGGCGGTTGGCAATCAGGATGGCGATCTGCGGCTGGCGCTGAATGCGCAGCGCGAGTTGGGGACCTTGGCCACCAAGTCGGGGTCAGAGCAGACGAAATGGTTGGGCATCCTGGGCAATACCGCGTTGAAGCAGGTGTTCACCAAGGCGCTTGGGTTGCCGGCCAGTGTGGGCGCGATCGACCTGGATCAGCAGTTGCAACTGTTCAAGACCAAGGCCGATGCCGTTTTCGGGGAAAACACCGTCAGCCAATTCACCGACCCTGCCAAGGTGGACACGCTGATCCGCCGCTTTCTTGTCCGCGCGCAAGTGGATGCGAACCTGGGGCAAAACGGGTCCGGTGCGGCGGTCTTGTCGATGCTGCAACAAACCAACGCCTTCATTCGGGCGAGGTAGCGGCCTGCAATACGGAATTCGCCATCGCAATCTTGACCGCGCCGCGCCCAGCCGCTAGGCCAGCCCGGACCCATTTTGCAGGAGCGTGCCATGGCCAATCCCTCCCTTCTTATCCTTGCCGGTGACGGTATCGGCCCCGAAGTCATGGCCGAGGTGAAAAAGATCATCTCCTGGTTCGACGCCAAGCGCGGCGTGACCTTTGACGTGTCCGAAGGGCTGGTCGGCGGCTGTTCTTATGACGCCCACGGCACGCCCCTGACGGATGAGACGATGGCGCGTGCGCAAGAGGTGGACGCGGTGCTGCTGGGTGCTGTCGGCGGGCCGAAGTATGACAAGCTGGATTTCAGCGTGAAGCCGGAGCGGGGGCTGCTGCGCCTGCGCAAGGAGATGGACCTCTTCTCCAACCTGCGCCCCGCCCAATGCTTCGACGCGCTGGCCGATTTCTCCAGCCTGAAGAAAGAGGTTGTGGCCGGTCTGGACATCGTGATTGTCCGCGAACTGACCTCTGGCGTCTATTTCGGCGAACCGCGCGGGATTTTCGTTGAAGGCAACGAACGGGTGGGCATCAACACCCAGCGCTATACGGAATCCGAGATTGCCCGCGTGGCGCGGTCGGCCTTTGAACTGGCGCGCAAGCGGAACAACAAGGTCTGCTCGATGGAGAAGGCAAATGTGATGGAGTCAGGCATCCTGTGGCGCGAAGTGGTGCAGGAGATTCATGACAAGGAATATCCGGATGTGGAACTGAGCCACATGTATGCCGATGCCGGTGCGATGCAGCTGTGCCGCTGGCCCAAGCAGTTTGACGTGATCGTCACCGACAACCTTTTTGGCGATCTTTTGTCCGATATGGCCGCCATGCTGACCGGTTCGTTGGGGATGCTGCCTTCAGCCAGCCTTGGGCTGCCGATGGCGAATGGTCGGCCCAAGGCGCTGTATGAGCCGGTTCATGGGTCGGCCCCCGATATCGCGGGCACGGGCAAGGCGAACCCGATTGCCTGCATCCTGTCCTTTGCGATGGCGCTGCGCTACAGCTTTGGCATGGGCGATGATGCGACGCGGGTGGACAAGGCCGTGGAAAAGGTGCTGGCCGATGGGGTGCGGACGGCGGATCTGATGGGGCCTGCCGGCGGTACGCCGGTCAGCACGGCGCAGATGGGCGATGCCGTCATCGCCGCATTGAACGCCAGCCTGTGACGCAACCTTGGCCTGCCCCCGGGCAGGCCACCCTGACCGAGGCGCCATGTCCCCCAAGCAAAACCCGCTGACCGGCGCGCTGTTTGGTCTGGCTGCTTTTGGCCTGTATGCGGGCTATGACATCTCGGTCAAATTCCTGGGGTCCGGGTATTCGGCCTTTCAGATCATCTTCTTTGCCGGACTGCTGGCGTTACCCCTGGTCATGGTCTTTGCGATGGCGGACAGTGATCAGGGCAGCCTGCGGCCGGTTCGGCCCGGCCTTTTGGCGTTTCGGGTGGTCGTCGTCGTGTTCAACGGCATCATCGGGCCCTATGCCTTTGCCAACCTGCCGCTGGCGCAGTGCTATGCCATCTTCTTTACCATGCCGATTTTCATTGCCCTTCTGGCGGTGCCGATGCTGGGCGAGAAGATTGATCTGGTGCGCGGGGTGGCGGTACTTCTGGGTTTGGTGGGCGTGATCGTGGCGCTGGACCCGGGGGCCGCACCCCTCCAGATTGCCCATTTGGCCGCGATCCTGGGCGCTCTTTCGGGCGCGCTGAACTATGTGCTTTTGCGCAAGACCGGCGGGACGGAGCGGACGATTGTCCTGATGCTGTACCCGATGATCGCGCAAACCCTGGTCTTGGCGCTGATCGTACCGTTTGATTACAAGCCGATGCCGCTGGCCGATCTGGCGGTAACGGCCTTCATGGGCGCCACGCTGGTTGTGGGGTCGGTTCTGATCATTGCCGCCTATCGCCGCGCCCGGGCCATCATTGTGGCCCCCATGCAGTATTCGCAAATCTTCTGGGCCACGCTGTTCGGGATCATCCTGTTTGACGAGAAGATTTCGCTGCCCACAATGATTGGCACCGCGCTGATCATCGCAGCGGGTGTGATGATTGTCGCGCGCCAGGACAAACCGGCGTAAAACCTATGATTTGTTGCATTCTGCTGCGGATTTGCCAATTCGCCCCTTGATCTTTCCCTGACCGCGGGCGAGTTCAGTTTACCCCATGCCTTCAGACTGGCGGCCCTCCGGATGGCGATGAATTCCAACTTGCGTGGTGCGTTCCTGTCTTTGGGCGCTTTCTTTGCCTATGCCTGCACGGATGTGTCGATCAAGGCGCTGGGGCAGAACATGTCATCGTTTCAGGTGATGTTCCTGTCGGCCGCGTGCACCCTGCCCTTTGTGCTGGCGCAGATCCTGTGGAAGACCCCCCGCGTCAGCCTGTGGCCCCGGATGCCCGGCATGACCCTGGCTCGCATCGCGATCAGCCTGATCGGCAGCGCCTTTGTCACCTATTCCTTCACCCACCTGCCGCTGGCGCAGTGCTATGCGGTGTTCTTCACCATGCCGCTGATGATTACCCTGATCGCCTGGCCCATGCTGGGCGAGCCGATTGACCCTTTGCGCGGGGTGATCATTCTGGTGGGCTTTGGCGGTGTGCTGATCGCCCTGCAACCGGGCACCACCGAGTTTCAGCTTGGTCATCTGACGGCCATTTGCGGCGCGGTGACCGGGGCGCTGAACTCGCTTTTGCTGCGCAAGATCGGGCATGGCGAATCCTCGGGGGTGATCCTGCTCTATCCGACGCTGGCGCAGTTCCTGGTGGCCGGGGTGGTGATGCTGTTCATCTGGCAGCCGATCAGCCTGACCGATGTGCAGGTGGGTCTGCAGATGGGCTTTCTGGGTACGATGGGCGGTTTGCTGATCATTGCGGCCTACCGCGTGGCCCCCTCCATCGTTGTGGCGCCGATGCAGTATTCGCAAATCATCTGGGCCAGTGCGCTTGGCCTTATCTTTTTCGGAGAGCGGCCAAGCCTGATGAACGCCGTTGGTATTGGCGTGATCATTGCCGCGGGCCTTGCCTTGCTGTTCGCTGCGGGCCGCACACAAGACGCCCGCTTTCCTGCCTGAGACGCGGCTTGACCGCTATCGCCTGACCAGTTCCCACTTGAACTTTCCCCGTCAAAGGCACAGGAGTTAGATGTGTCCGCGACCTCCCGCGCTGACCGATTTTCGGACATTTTCACATGGCGATATCTCCGATCAACCTGCGAGGTGCCCTGATGGCATTGGGTGGGTTTACCATTTTTTCCGTCAATGACGTGGCGATCAAGTTTCTGGGCGGCCAGTACAGCCCGTTCCAGATCATATTTTATTCCACCCTGCTGGGGTTTCCGCTGATCTCGATCCTGCTGATGCGCGACCGCACCGAAGGCACCCTGATCCCCAATCATCCGTTCTGGACCACGCTGCGCGCCGTTCTGACCATGCTCAACGTCTTGACCGGTTTTTACGCCTTTGCCGTGCTGCCGCTGTCTGAATGCTATCCGATCTTCTTTGCCACGCCTCTGCTGATCACTGTTCTGGCCATTCCGATGCTGGGCGAACGGGTCGGCCTGCACCGGGGGGCCGCGGTTCTGCTGGGTCTGGTGGGGGTTCTGGTGGTGTTGCGCCCCGGGTCAGGCAACCTCGGCCTGGGCCATCTGGCCGCCATTTCGGCCGCGTTTCTGGGGTCACTCAACGCGATCATCATGCGCAAGACCGGCGGGTCCGAGCGGTTCGTGGTCATGATGCTGTATCCCATGGTCGCCAACCTGCTGGTAGCGGCCATCGCCCTGCCCTTCATCTACAAACCCATGCCGATCGAGCATCTGGGCCTGATGGCCTATATCGCCGCGATGGGGATGGTTGCGTCCTTGCTGCTGATTTCGGCCTACCGGGTCGCGCCTGCGGTGATTGTGGCACCCATGCAGTATTCGCAAATCGTCTGGGCCACGATCCTGGGCAGCCTGATCTTCAACGAAAGCCATGACCTGTGGACCGCGGTTGGCACGCTGATCATCATC
The DNA here is from genome assembly GCA_945897655.1 of Pseudorhodobacter antarcticus. GTDB lineage: Bacteria > Pseudomonadota > Alphaproteobacteria > Rhodobacterales > Rhodobacteraceae > Stagnihabitans. The sequence goes on along the minus strand of CAMDHB010000001.1, from coordinate 39,429 downwards.
GCATCGGGCATCTATGTCGTTCTGCGCGAGGACAAGCCCACTGTGTCTCGCGTCCGGCCCGTTCTGGAAACACCGGCACGGTTTGACCAGGGCCTGATGCCGCGTGACGGCTTTTGGGCGCGCCTGATCGACAAGACCAAATCGCAACGTTACGAGGGCTGAGCCCCCAAACCGCTCTTGCATTGCCGGGCCCTGTGCGCTAACCCCGCGCCACGGTCGGAGCGTAGCGCAGTCTGGTAGCGCACCTGCTTCGGGAGCAGGGGGTCGGAGGTTCGAATCCTCTCGCTCCGACCAAATTCCCGATCACACACAGCATCTTGTTTGTTTGGCGCTTTCGTTGGTCAGTCACCGGCGCGCGGGTCAAAAACGACTATCATCCAATGCCCTGTATCACGGCATCAGAGTCAGCCGAAGCTGCGCAAGGGCGCGCTGGCCTTTGGGCAAGGTCTGTCAGTGGTCGTCATGGGCGTGGGCGCGGTCGATCTCGAATCGCTTGTCGCAATAGCCGCATTCGACAAAGCCGGTGTCTTGCGGGATTGTCAGCCAGACACGCGGATGGCCCAAGGCACCTTCGCCGCCGTCGCAAGCAATTTTCCAGTGCGTCACAATCTGGGTTTCGGGCGCTTGGGTGGGCATGGGTCGTCCTTTGATCTGGTTCGACGGCAGTTTATCCGATGGGGTCAGGGCGGCAAGGGGTCCTTTGGGAAAGCGCCGCAAGGGGCTGAATTCCTTGGGGTTTTGTGGGTATCTCTGCCAATCCTGACGCCAGGGACGAAGGCTCTGCCCGTTCCTTTCGGTCACGGACAGTCGTCGCCCGTGGCGCAACCTGCCGAATCAGCGAGATTCTGGCCCTTCAAATTCGTCTTCCCTTCTGCCAAGCTTTGAAAAAAACCGGGGAGGGCCGCCATGACCTATTTGCTTGCCATTGATCAGGGCACGACATCGACACGGTCGATCTTGTTTGATGCCGCGCTGAAACCCGTGGCCACGGCCCAGCAGGAATTTGACCAGCATTACCCCGCACCGGGCTGGGTTGAACATGACCCCGATGATCTGTGGCGCACCGTGCTGGAGACGGCGCGCGCGGTTATTCTGACGACCGGCATTGCGGCGGCCGATATTGCCGGCATCGGCATCACCAACCAGCGCGAAACGACCGTGGTTTGGGATCGCAAGACGGGCAAGCCGGTTCATAACGCGATTGTCTGGCAAGACCGCCGCACGGCGCGCCTGTGTGACGCGCTGAAGGCGGCAGGGCACGAGGCGATGATCACGGCGCGGACGGGTTTGCTGCTGGACCCCTATTTCTCGGCCACCAAGGTGAAGTGGATTCTCGATCAGAATGGTTTGGCCGAAAGGGCCGCCAAGGGGGAACTCGCCTTTGGCACTGTGGACAGCTTTCTGATCTGGCATCTGACGGGCGGGCGGGTTCATGCGACGGACGCCACCAATGCGGCGCGCACGATGCTGTTCAACATCGCGACGCAGGAATGGGATGCCGAGATTTGCGGCCTTTTGGGTGTGCCCATGGCAATGCTGCCCGAGGTTCGTGATTGTGCGGCGGACTTTGGCGTGACGGACGCCAGCCTTTTGGGGGCAGCAATCCCGATTGCGGGGGTGGCTGGGGATCAGCAGGCGGCGACGGTGGGGCAGGCCTGTTTCCAGCCTGGGATGATGAAATCCACCTATGGCACCGGGTGTTTTGCGTTGCTGAACACGGGTTCACATATGGTGCCATCCACCAACCGGATGCTGACGACGGTGGCTTACCGGCTGGGCGGCAAGCCGACTTACGCGCTGGAGGGGTCGATCTTCATCGCCGGGGCTGTGGTGCAATGGCTGCGGGATGGGCTGAAGACCATTGGCGCCGCGCCCGAAACCCAAGCCTTGGCCGAGGCTGCGGATGCGTCGCAGGGTGTTATTCTGGTGCCCGCTTTCACCGGCCTTGGCGCGCCCTATTGGCAGCCTGATTGCCGTGGTGCCGTCTTTGGCCTGACCCGCAATTCCGGGCCTGCCGAACTGGCGCGGGCGGCGCTGGAATCCGTGGGTTATCAGACCCGTGACCTGCTGGAGGCGATGCGCACCGATTGGGGTGGTGCGGCGGATGGGGTCTTGCGGGTCGATGGCGGGATGGTGGCCAGCAATTGGACGATGCAATTTCTGGCTGACATCATCGGCGCACCAGTTGACCGGCCCGTGGTGACCGAAACGACGGCGCTGGGTGCCGCCTATCTGGCCGGGTTGCAGGTGGGGCTGTGCCCCGAACCTGCGGCGTTTGCAGGCAACTGGGCCTTGCAGCACCGCTTTCAGCCCATCATGGCCCCAGCCGAGCGGGATGCAAAGTATGCAAGGTGGAAGAGGGCGGTCGCGGCGACGATGGCCTTTTAGCGCAGGACCACGGCGCTTGCCGTGGACCTGCAATGTGACGAACGTTCGTTCTTAATTCGCCAGACGGGCACCGTCGGCCGAGAATTTGTGCAGGCGTGACATGTCCAGCGCCAGGTCAACGCTTTGCCCCGGCGATGGCGTGGCATCGGGCGCCACCTCGACCACAAAGGTGCCAGAGGGGATGTCGACATAGACGAACGAGGTGTTGCCAAGCTGTTCGACCACCCGCGTCGTGCCCCGTATCAGGCCAGCACCATCTGCCACGATGCGCACATGTTCCGGCCTGATCCCAACCTCGACCACCCTGCCCTGCGCCGCACCCGCCAGACGCCCGCCACCGGGCAGCACCAGATCGCTGCCATCCGCCGACACCGCCAGAAAGTTCATGGCCGGGCTGCCGATGAAGCCCGCAACAAAGCGGTTGGCAGGGGCGTTGTACAGGTCAAGCGGGCTGCCAACCTGCTGCACGACGCCCTTGTCCAGAACAACGATCTGGTCGGCCAGCGTCATCGCCTCGACCTGATCATGGGTCACATAGATCATCGTGGTTTTCAGGTCCTGATGCAGCTTGGCCAGTTCCAGCCGCATCTGCACCCGCAGCAACGCGTCCAGGTTCGACAAGGGTTCGTCAAACAGGAACACCTTGGGGTCACGCACCAGCGCCCGCCCGATTGCCACGCGCTGCCGCTGCCCGCCCGACAGTTCCGCCGGGCGGCGGTCCATCAGCGGTTCCAGTTGCAGCATCTTGGCCACGACATCGGCCTTTTCGGTTTGCACCGCCTTGGTTGCCCCGGCCAGCGACAGCGAAAAGCCGATGTTCTGCCGCACGGTCAGATGCGGATAAAGCGCATAGTTCTGAAACACCATCGCGACCCCGCGCCGCGACGGTTCCTCATGCGTTACATCGGTGCTGTCGATGCGGATATTGCCTTCAGTGACCGTTTCCAGCCCGGCAATCATGCGCAGCAGGGTGGATTTGCCACAGCCCGACGGCCCCAGCAGCGCGCAGAACGCGCCATCCTGAACCTTCAGGTTCAGCCCGCGCATCACCTCGACAGCCCCGTATTTCTTGGCGATGGAAGTCAGTTCCAACGATGCCATGCTTTACCCCTTGATTCCGGCTGAAAGTGTGATGGCCTGGGTGACCCGGCGCTGGAACAGCAGATAGGCCAGCGCCACCGGCAATCCGGCCAGAACGGCGCCTGACAGGACCCGGCCGTAAGCCACGCCATAAGCGTCTTGCACCGCCGTGATGCCAACTGTGACGGTCATCATGGTTTCGTCCTGCGCGGCCAGGAACGGCCACAGGAACGAGTTCCACGCGCCAATGAAGGTGATGATCGCCAGCGCCGTGGTGACGCCCCAGTTCATGGGCAAGAAGATGCGGAACAGCAGCTGAAACTCGGTCGCGCCATCCATTACGGCCGCCTCGCGGAACTCGCGCGGCAGGCCATCGAAAAACTGTTTGTAGACGATGACCGTGACCGGATGCAGCAACATTGGCAGGATGATGCCGGCATAGCTGTTCAAAAGCTTGATCTGGGCGATGATGATGAAGTGGTTCACGATCAGTGCCGACACCGGGACCATGAAGCTGGCCAGGATCGTCCACCACAACAGCTTGCGCCCGGGAAAGCTGAGCTGCGAAATTGCGTAACCAGTGCACGCCGCCATCGCGACGGTGATGATGGTAATGGTCACCGACGTGACCGTCGAATTGAAGTACCACCGCAAAAGGTTCGAGTTCTCGATGGTGAAGATGTAGGCCGACAGTGTCGGGCTTTTGGGGAACAGGGCAAAGTCGGTGACGGTGTCCTGGTCAAACCGCAGGCTGGTGATGATGGCCCAATAGATTGGGAAAAACCAAAGCAGGGCGCAAATCGCCGTCAGCGCGGTCAGCAGAACTGCCCCTGTTTCAATGCGGCGGCGGGAGGTCGAGGTAACGCTCATCTTTGCCCCCGCATGCGCAGAATTTGGAATTGCAGGATGGAAAAGACCACGACCACCACGAACAGCGCCACAGCTAGCGTCGCTGCATAACCGCCTGCGTTTTTCTGGAAGGCCTGTTCATAGATATACTGCACCATAACCATGGTCGCCTGCGTCCGCCCACCCATCGCAAACAGATAGACCTGATCAAAGATCTTCATCTGCAGGATCAGCTGGATCGTCAGGCACAGCACGGTGATGGGCCAAAGCAGGGGCAGGGTGATCCGCGTCAGCATTTGCCGTCGCGTGGCACCGTCAAGGGCTGCGGCCTCGTACAGTTCTTGCGGGATGTTGCGCAGCCCCGCCAGGAACAGAAGGATGGAAAATCCGTTTGTCCACCAGATGGTGATCACGGCGACACCGGGCATGAACCACGGGACCGTGCGCCAGATGTTCACGGATTCGCCGGTGAACGGGATGATCAGCCCCTGCAACATGCCAAACTGCTTGTTGGTCAGCCAATCCCAGATCACGTAGACCACCGAAATCGGCAAGACATAGGGCAAAAAGAATGCTGCCAGAACAACGCTTTGCACCCAGCCATTCAAACGCCGCACCATCAGGGCGATCCCCAGGGCGACCAGCGTTCCGGGCACGACGGTCAGCAGAACGAAGTAAGAGGTGTTGACGACGGACTTGTAGAATGTCGGGTCTTTGAACATCCGGATGTAGTTCTTGAGGCCCACCCACTCCCCCGCGCCGATCAGCGGGGATTTGGTAAAGCTCATCTGGACCATCTGGATCGTGGGATAGATGAACATCCAGCCGTAAATGAGAATGAACGGGGCCACCAGGATATAGGCCACCATGATTTCGCTTCGCCGGTTTCTCAGCATGCCCGCCCCATTTCAGTCAAAAGTCCGGCGGGCCCGATTGGGGCCCGCCGGTCGCATCAGGCTTACTCGAGTGCGTCCAGTTCGGCCTTCATGTCGGCCACGGCAGTTGCCGGGTCCGTCTCGCCGTTGATCGCAGCGGTGAAGGCATTGCCTGCCGCATCAAACAAGGGGGAGGCGACGCCAGCGTTGACCGACTTGGGGTCAAACACGGCGTTTGCAGTCAGCTTGGCATAGGTCGCCTGCGGCTGCATGGCCTTGTATTCGGCAGTTTCGGTCACGGCGACGTTGGCCGGGACGTGGCCCGCAGTTGCCCAGAACAGCGAGTTGTCGGCCATGAACTTGATCACTTCCAGAACAGCTGCGTGCTTTTCCGGGGTGGCAGGTTTGCCGGCATTGTTCGGGATCGCGAAGGCATGGCTGTCCGAATAGGTGCAGGGATGGTTGAACAGCGCCGGGATTTCGATGGCACCCCAGTTGAACAGTTCGCCCTTGGCTGCAAGGTCAGACATCGTGGGCACTTCCCACACGCCGTTGATCATGAACGGCGACTTGCCGCTGGTGAACAAGGCAACGGTCGTCGGATAGTCGGTGGCGCCGGGGTTATAGCCCTGCTCGACCCAGTTCGCGATCACGCCAACGGCATTCGCCAGCTTCTCTTGGCTGTCGCCCGGGAACCAATCGCCATCGGTGCCGATGTTACCGTCTTGCTGGCACAGGAAGGAATAGATCGTGCGGAACGCAAAGCCGCCGTCTGCGGTAACCTGCGCAATCGCCCACTCGTTGCCGTCATCCTTCAGCTTCTGCAGGGCGGCGTTGAAGTTGTCCAACCCGTCCAGACCAGCGGGCAAGCCATCAGCCCCGATCAGGCCCGACTTTTCCAACAGGTCCTTGTTGTAGTACAGAACGATCGGGTGCGTGTCGAAGGGAACGGCGTACTGCTTGCCGTCCACATTCACGGCATCCCAGGTTGCCGAAGCAAAGCTGCCCGACGTCAGGCCCATCGCCGCCATATCGTCGGCGGTCAGTTCGGTCAGGGTGCCCTGGCTCACGGCCAGCGGAATACGGCTGGCGTGATAGGTCATGACGTCAGGACCTTCGCCAACCGCAGCCGAGGTTTGCACCTTGGAATAGAACGGTGTGCCCCAATCCAGCGTGGTTGCCTGAATTTCGATGGTGTCCGCATGAGCGGCGTTGAAGTCCTCGATCAGTTTCTTCATCCGCACGCCGTCGCCGCCGCCCAGGAAATCCCACCATACGACGGTTTCCTTGGCCTGTGCGCCCGTTGCTGCCATGACAGCAGCAAGCACGCCCGCCTTGATTGTAAAACGCATTTAGTCCTCCCGTTTTTTCCAGTAGCCAAGAGCTTCCACGCCAAGACCTGTCCGCTCACCTGCGGGCGCGCGCAGACGAACGGGCCGGTAATCCGGCACAGCTCGATTTCGGCTGGCCCCTCCTCCGGGCCGGTCGAGATCGTTAACCTGCAATGAAGTCAGTGTAAGGAGCGCGGGACATTTCTGTCAACAGGTTTGTCGATATGTATCGGCCATCTTGATACATCAATCAGCCACGCGCTGTGACGCGGCCAGTTTGACCAGACGGTCCAGCAGCGCATCCGCCACAGGGTCTGCACCGGGGGCCGATCCGGTCAGCCGGAATGTGCTGGCAACCACAGCACCCCGGCCCACGGGCCGTTCGGCGATCAGGGCGGCGGGTTTGTGAACCCAGCCGACAACGACACCGGCATGGACCGGCCCGCCAAATTCCCAGCCCGAAAAGCCACCCAGAACATGGCGCGGCACCACATCCGAGAAGGACAGGTCAATCAGCGGCCCGCCCGGCAGATCGGCGAAAACGCCCTCGCGCCGGATCCAGCTGAAGCCCGCAATCCAGTCGCCGCGCCACATGGTGTTGTGCCGGGCCATCAAGGTGATGTTGGGCAAGGGGAACTGCGCGCCAACCGGAACGCCGGGGGTTTCATCCACCACAGGAATAAAGGGCTGCTCGCGTCCACGCGTTTCAACCCGCAGATTTCCTTCGGTTTTTACCGTGCCATCCGCCAGAACCAGATATCGCGCACCCGCCTGCATGGCCCTGACATCTGCCTCGTCCAGCGCGAGGGCCAGGGTGACATCTGCCTGATCTGCGGCAACAACGGCATAGCCAAGGGCCTGGGCGCGGGTGGCCAGTGCTGCATCGCTGGTCGCAACCCGGGGCAGGCCTTCCGTCAAACGTGGCGCATAAAGTGCCAGATCAACCTGATTGCGCGCCACGACCTGCCCGCCGCAGTGCAGCACCAGTGACAGCGTCAGCATGCGGTTCTGGTCGACATCAGGCAGGGTCAGGGTCAGCGGACCCAGGTCAGTTGCCGTCAGGGCATCAGCCCCGGGAAAGGCAATCTCGCCTCCATTGGTGCCGTCAGACCAGTGCAGCACACCCGGGGACAAAACGGTGCCACCGCTGGCAATGGCCAGATCCATCGTCCAGTCCTGCCCGGCGGTTCCGGCATAGCGGTCGACCTTGGGCACAATGACCACATCGGCATTCACCTGACCCAAACGGTCATGGAACACACGCGGGTTGCGGTTCATATCCAGAAGTCCGTTAGACTCCCAATGAACATCGGTCAATTCGGTGATGACATAGCCTTGAATCTGCGGCCAGGCGCGCATCACCTCGATCTCGTATTTCAGATTGGCGAACTGATACCACTGGGCCTGTGTCACCATGTTTTCCAAACTGCCAAACACCCGGTTCAACCCAAGGCTGGCAAAACGCCGTTCGATCCCATGCGGATAGGCCGCGCCATCGCCCCAAAGCTGGCCCGTCTCCATCCACCACGGCTCGGCCCCGTTCAGTTTCACTTGCGCCGGTTGCGGCAGGCCCCAGACGCCGAATTCCGAAACGATCTTGGGTTCATCCCCCCGCCGTTCGCCATCGCCAAAGGGCGACCATGTCCAAGCGGCACCTTGGGCAAATTCTGCCGTCAGGGCATCCCATTCGTCACGCCGTTCGGGGACAGACCGGTAATAGTGGAAGTCGTCCAGATCGCTTTTGACATGGAAATTCCCCTGACAGGGTGAGTTGTCACAGACCAGTCGCGACGGATCGCGCTGCCGCAGCCAATCCACCATCCCCTCCAACCAGCGCCGATGGGCCGGGTCATCGCACAGCCGGATACCCCAATCCTCGTTGATCAGGGTCCAGATCACGATCGACGGATGGTTGCCATCGCGGGCAATCATGCCTTCCATCGTTTGCTTCAACCGCCCTGCCGCCGCATCAGACAGGGTGCCGGTGTTGGGCAAGTCGTACCACAGCAGCATCCCCAGACGGTCCGCCACCTCCAGATACCGGGGGTCGGGCACCTTGATGTGATAGCGCAGCATGTTCAGGCCCAAGGCTTTGGCCTTGCGGAACTGATCTTCCAGATAGGCGGTCGAAGGCGGGGTGCAGATGCCTTCGGGGTAGTAATCCTGATCCAGCGCCGCCCGCATGAAGAAGGGTTTGCCGTTCAGGAACATCTGCCCCTTGGCGGTGGTAAAGCTGCGGAAACCAAAGCTGTGCTCGGTCACATCGCCGCCCAGATCAACGCGCAGGCGGTACAGGGCGGGATCCTCAGGCGACCACAGGCGGGGGTTTGCCACGGTCAGATCGGTGCCAGAGGCGACGACTTGACCGGCCGGATCCAGCACTTGCAGGGTGCGGGGGCCGCTGCCGGTTTCGGTCAGGGTGACCGCAACCTGACCCGTGGCAGGATCAGACGAAATCGCGCAGGACGTCAGATGCCGCGCCGCCCGCGTCTCCATCCGCACCGACTGCCATATCCCGCCGGTCGGGCCATACCAGCTCATCTTGCCATGCGGGATATCGCCGAAATTGTTGGGGCTGGCGTCGTCGGGGCCGGGCAGATGGCACTCCACCTCGACCCGCACGGTTTGGCCCCGCAGGTCATCCGGCACCGCCACGTCAAACGGCAACCAGCCGTTGTCATGCTGCGCCACCTCGCGCCCCGCCAGACGGACGGTGGCGAAATAGGAGACGGCGCCAAAGCAGAGGTACGTTGCGCCATCCGCTGGAATGGTCACATCCCGGCTGTAGGTTGCATGGCCATAGGCCTGCCGCAGGTCGGCAAAGGATGCCTGCCACGGCATCGGCACCATGGCCTGACGCGCCACCCCATCGGAATGGTGGACAAAGTCCCACGCGCCATCCAGCGAAACCGTTGTCCTGCCTGCGCTTGACGTGGCCATGGTGACCCCCTTTGAAAATATTTCAGTTATAAAATTATCATCCGTCCTAATCCAAGACTTGGCAAGACGATTCGTGGCGTCTATGCCGGGGTCATGACCAAACGCCCAACCATGGTGGACATCGCCCTTGCCGCTGGCGTCTCGCAGGCGACGGTGTCGCTGGTCCTGTCCGGCGGGACGACAGCACGCATTTCTGCGGAAACCCGTGAAAAGGTGCAATCCCTTGCGGCCGAGATGGGCTATGCCCGGCGCGGTCTGGCGCGGGGCGGTGGGTCTGGCGTGGTGGCCCTGCTGATTGACGAAGTGACGACAACCCCCTTCGCCACCCCCTTCCTTGACGCCGCCAAGGATGAGGCGGCCGCACTTGGCTGGCTGGTGGCTACCTTCATCACTGGCGGGGATGCGGCCAATGAGGTGGCCATTCTGCAAACACTTGCGGCGCTGGATCTGAGGGGGGTGATCTATGCCCGCCTGATCACCCGCACCGTGCACCCGCCCGAACCGTTGTTTGCCCTGCCGACAGTTCTGCTGAACTGCCACGAACCCAGCCGCCGCCTGCCTTGCGTGATACCCGGCGATGTGGCCGGCATGCAGGCCGCGACCGAAGCGTTGATCAAGGCCGGTCACCGCCGCATTGCTCATCTGCCGGGTGAAGATTGGACCGAAGCCACGCGCGACCGTCTGCGCGGCTACAAACAGGCGCTGGCCGCCCATGACATTCCGTTTGACCCGGCCCTTGTTTCACGCCCGGCATGGACCGTCGGGTCTGGCCGCGCCGCCATGTTGGGCCTTCTGGACCAGCGCCCAACTGCCGTGACCTGCTTCAATGACCGGGTTGCCATTGGCGCGTGTGAGGCGATCCGCGCCAGTGGTCTGGCGATTCCCGATGATGTCTCGGTCATCGGGTATGACAACGAAGATCTGGGGGCTCATCTGGCGCCACCCCTGTCAACCGTGCAACTGCCGCATGACGAGATGGCCCGTCTGGCAATAACCCTGCTGACCGAAGGCGGGCGCCCCCTGCCCTATCAACGGCTCAAGGTGGACTGCCCACTGGTCCTGCGCGATTCGGTGGCCCGAATCGGCGTTTGACTGTATCTGAAATTCCAATATAGATGCGATCAGAACCCGCGTTTTTGAAAGACCGCCGATGAGCCGCAATTTTCTGATCGTGGACCCGGAAGACGGCATCGACGTTCTCAAGGCTTTTGCCTCGCCCGCCCGGGTCAAGGTGCTGAAACTTCTGCACACCCGCGGCCCGCAAAACGTGAACGAGATTGCCGAGGCGCTGGGCCTGCCACAAAGCTCGGTTTCCGCCAACATCCAGCAGTTGGAGGAGGCCGGCCTGATCCGGACCGAGGTGCACCGCGCCCGCAAGGGCAACCAGAAAATCTGCCATTCGCTGTTTGACGAAGTGCTGGTGATGTTCAAATCCCAGCCCGAGGAGGCCAGCCGCAACATGATCGAGGTGGCGATGCCCCTTGGTCTGTACACCTCGTGCCAGGTGTCGGCGCCCTGCGGTTTATGCTCGACCCAAGGGGTGATTGGGTTGCTGGATGTGCCGGACACCTTTCTGGAACCGGGGCGGATGGATGCAGGGTTGATCTGGTTCACCCGTGGCTATGTGGAATACCAGTTTCCCAACAACTCCAAACTGATGAACGGTGATCTGGCCTCGATCGAGTTTGCGATGGAACTGTCGTCCGAGGTGCCGGGTACCGCCGCCGACTGGCCGTCAGACATCACGGTTTCGGTCAACCGCATTGACGTGGGCACGTGGACCAGCCCGGGCGATTTTGGCGACAAGCGCGGGGTATACACCCCCGACTGGTGGAAGCTGAAGGGCAGTCAGTATGGCAAGTTGAAATCCTGGCGCATCACCCGTGAGGGCACCTTTGTTGATGGGATGAAGATCAGCCCGATCTCGCTGAACGACCTTGATCTGGACAAGCACCGCTCGATCCGGCTGCGCATCGGGGTGCGGGATGATGCCCGCCACCCGGGCGGCATGAACATCTTTGGCCGTGGCTTTGGCAACTATGATCAGGACATCGTCATGCGCCTGACCACGACAGGCTGACCGCCCCCCACAATCCGCTTGACTGAACCCCCATTCATTCCGATATACATCGACAAATCGGATACTGACGCCGCTTGGGCGTAGCGTCCACCGACGGGAGGGATGACGATGAAGGCAACTGTAACGGCGCATCGGGACTATACGATCGCCAAGATTGATGAGCGGGTCTATTCGGCCTTTCTGGAGCATCTGGGCCGGGCGATCTATTCCGGCATCTATGAACCGGGCCACCCGACCGCCGACAAGAACGGCATGCGGGGCGATGTGGCGCAACTGGTGCGGGACCTGAAGATCCCTTACGTGCGTTACCCCGGCGGCAACTTTGTCTCGGCCTATAACTGGGAAGATGGCGTGGGGCCGAAGGATCAGCGCCCGGTGCGGTTGGACCTTGCCTGGCACACCTCGGATGCCAACCAGGTCGGCATCCACGAATTTCAGGACTGGTGCGACGCCGTCGGCACCAAGCCCATGCTGGCCATCAACCTTGGTTCTCGCGGGTTGGACGAGGCGCGCAACTTTGTCGAATACACCAATGGCCCGACCGGCAGCTATTGGGGCGACCTGCGCAAGAAGAACGGCCGCGCCGAGCCCTTCGATTGCCGCATCTGGTGCCTTGGCAACGAAATGGACGGCCCTTGGCAGGTTGGCCACAAGACCGCCGATGAATACGGCCGCCTTGCCAATGAAACCGCCAAGACCCTGCGCGCCTTTGACAAGACGCTGGAACTGGTGGTCTGCGGGTCATCGAATTCCGACATGAAGACCTATCCCGAATGGGAACGGATCGTGCTGGAACACACTTATGAGGCGGTCGATCACATCTCCTTGCACATGTATTTCGCCAACCGCACCGGGCACACGCAAAACTACCTGTCGCTGAACCACAAGCTGGATCGCTACATCACCACGGTGGAATCGACGATCAATCTGGTCAAGGCGAACAAGCGGTCCAAGCATGATGTCACCATCAGCTTTGATGAATGGAACGTCTGGTACCATTCCAACGAACAAGACCGCGCCATTCTGGCTGGGCGCGAAGGCTGGCCGCACGCGCCGCGCCTGCTTGAGGATATTTACAACTTTGAAGACGTCCTTCAGGTCGGACTGATCCTGAACACCTTCATCCGCAAATCGAATGTGGTCAAAATGGCCTGCATCGCGCAGCTGGTGAACGTGATTGCGCCGATCATGACCGAACCGGGTGGGGCGGCCTGGCGGCAGACGATCTACTATCCTTATTACTTTGCATCGGTCTTTGGCCGTGGCACGGCGCTGAACCTGTCGGTGAAAAGCCCAGGCTATGATGCCGAACATGACGACAACGTACCCTTCATCGACATCGCGGGGGTTCATGACGAAGAGGGCGGGACCGCCACCTTCTTTGCCGTCAACCGCCACCCGACCGATGCACTGACGCTGGATCTGTCCTTGCAGGGCTTTGGCGGCACGGCCACGGTCATTGACCATCAGGTGATGACGCACAGCAACCTGCGCGCCATCAACAGCCTGACCGCGCCCGATACCGTGGTGCCGCGCAAGGGAACCGGCGCCCAGGTGTCGGACGGCACCCTGACGGCCAGCTTGGCCCCGCATTCGTGGCAGATGATCCGGGTGAAACTGGGCTGATCAGTCTTGGCGGGCCGCCCGTCGGCCCGCCGCTTTACCCCAAACGTTCCAACAGCTTGCAGTAAGCGGTCTGGCCGGTTCTGAAGTTTGTCAGCCGGAAAATCGCGTTCCGGGCGTGCGGGTTCTCGTCGTTCATCCCGAACGCAAAGTCGGCATCATACGGACGTTTTCGATGCCCGCCGCCTTCATCCGCGCCATGACCAGGTTCAGCATCGGCCCTTCGTCAAACAGCCGCCCCCACAGCGATCAGCCCTGTGGCACGGCAAAGGTGTTGCCCGATGGATCCACAGCCGACAGGAATCGCGTCTTGCGCAGAGTGTTGGGCCAGGCTTCGGCATCTTGCCCGGTCAGGGTATCGTCCAGGCCGGATAACGGCAGGTCGTCGAAACCCCCCGCAGCTTCGGCGAACACGATGTTCATCAGCGCGCCATAGGGAAGGTCGGACAAGCTGACGTTTACCACCTCAACCCGCAACACGCGGGTGGCAGCCAGCGCCGCATGGTCCACCGCCGTGGCCCCATCGGCAAAGGCCTCGGCCAAATACTCCACCTTCAGCCCGCCGATGTCGGCATTGGCGTCAAAGACACAGGGGGCTGCAATGTTGGACCAAGCGCCGATGTCGGCCCCATTCAGCGCTGTGTTTCGGCATGCAAAGTTGACCCCTTAGGCGGGGTAATCGGCATCCAATTTTGACCCCCTGAAGATCTGTCAGACCGTTCGTTGCGTGGCAGTGGACGGAGGGGGAGTTGAAGCGGGTGGACACGATTTCGAAGGTGCGGCTTGCCTTTCATGTCGAAGGCTGGTCGATGAAGAAGATCTCTCGGGAGCTGAACCTGCCTGCTGCAACCCCACTGATCGCGCGTGTCTAGGTGTAGTGGAATTCGCGGCCCACCAGCGGGCTGACCCCAACATATGCGCCAATCGCCGGGTTGGCATCGCCATCGGCCCGCACCACCATATCCCCCAAGCCGGGCACCTGCAGATAGATCACCGTATCTGCCCCCAACCGTTCCACATGCCGCACCGTCCCGGTCCAGCGCGCATTATCGTTGGTCAGGCGCAGATGTTCAGGCCTGATGCCATAGGTTTTACAGGTCATGCCGGCAGCGGCACCGTCATACAGGTTCATCTTCGGGCTGCCAATGAACCCCGCCACAAAGGGCGACACGGGCGCGTTGTACAACTCCATCGGGCTGCCAACCTGTTCAATCTGGCCGCCGTTCAGAACCACGATCTTGTCAGCCATCGTCATCGCCTCGACCTGATCATGCGTCACATAAATCATCGTCGCCCCCAATTTGCGGTGCAGGTCGGTCAGTTCGATCCGCATCTGGGCACGCAGGGCGGCATCCAGGTTCGACAAGGGCTCGTCAAACAGAAACACCTTGGGGTCGCGCACAATCGCCCGGCCAATTGCCACGCGCTGCCGCTGGCCGCCTGACAGGGCCTTGGGCTTGCGGTCCAGAAGGGGGGTCAGTTGCAACGCCTCAGCCGCAGCACCGACCTTGGCTGCAATCTCTGCCTTGGGCAGTTTGGCCAGTGACAGGCCAAAGCCGATGTTGTCGCGCACGGACAGGTGGGGATACAGGGCATAGCTTTGGAACACCATCGCGATGCCACGTTCAGACGGTTCGGCATGGGTCACATCGCGGCCCCCAATTTCGATCACGCCCGAGGATGCCTCCTCCAGCCCGGAAATCAGCCGCAACAGCGTGGATTTGCCGCAACCCGATGGCCCGACAAACACGCAGAACTCGCCCGGCGCCACGGTCAGATCGACACCCTTGATCACATCCACCGCGCCAAAGCTTTTGCGCACCGATTTCAGGACGACGGAAGAGGTTGAAACAGCCATAATTTACCCTTTCACGCCGCCAGCTGTCATGCCGGCCACGATTTGGCGATTGAAGAAGATGAAGACCAACAAGGGTGGGATCGTGACCAGCAGGATGTTCATGAACAACAGGTTGAACTGCGATTGGAACTGGGTCTGAAAGTTGAACAGTGTCAACTGCACCGTCACATTGTCCTTGCCCGGCAGATAGTACAGCGGGTTGGTGAAATCGTTGAAGATCGCAATCGACTGCACCACGATCAGCGTCACCGTCACGGGTTTCAGCAGGGGCAGGATCACGCGGAAGAAAATCTGCCACGGCGTGGCCCCGTCAATCCGTGCCGCCTCGTCCAGATCGCGCGGGATCGTGCCGATGAAGCTGCGGTACAGCAGCACCGAGAAGGCAAGGCCGTAAGCGACCTGGATCAGCACCATGCCGTGGATGGTCTTGAACAGGCCCAGCCCTTGCAGCACCCAGATGGTCGGCACCACCGCAGGCGGCACGATCAACCCGGCCAGAACCAACCCGTAAATCACCCGGTTCCAGCCCGATTGCCGCCGTTGCAGCACATAACCCACCATCGCGCCAAAGATGATCAGCATGGTCACGGCCCCGACCGTGATGACGGTCGAATTGAAATAGGCCAGCAGCAGCATATAGTTGCGGGCCTGGATGACCTCGGTCAGGTTGGCCCAGAAATGCCATTCGCTGGGCCAGCTGAACAGGAACAGCGCCGCCTCTTTCTTGGTCTTCATCGCCATGAAGAAGATGTACAGGAACGGCGTGATAAAGATCACGGTGGCGACGGCGGTGGCTATCAGCCCGGTGTTGCGTTGACGGGGGGTCACAGATCCACCTCACGACGGTTGAACCACCAGGTCAGCGGCAGGATGATGATGGCAATCAGCATAAACAGGATCACGTTGCCCGCCGTGGCAAGGCCGTAAAACCCGGCCTGATATTGCTTGTAGATCACCGAAGCCAAGACGTCTGACGAAAAGCCAGGCCCGCCGCGTGTGGTGGCCCAGATGATGTCAAACGACCGCAGGCCCCCGATCAGCGACAGGGTGATCACGGTCACCGTGGCAGGCCGCACCAGCGGCACCGTCACACGCCAGAACTGCTGGACCCGGGTTGCGCCGTCGATCCGGGCCGCCTCGTAATAGTCAGGCGCAATGGCTGCAAGGCCCGCGATATAGATCAGGGTGGCAAGGCCAACGCCCTTCCAAAGGTCGATGAAGGCAACCGAATAAAGGGCAAGCCCCGGGTCAGACAGCCACGATGGCCCGTCAATGCCCACATAGGCCAGGGCGATGTTGATCACCCCCTTGGTCGGATGCATCAGCGCCTGAAAGGTGATGCCGATGCCGATGGTCGACACCAGCACCGGAAAGAACACGACCGACCGCAAAAACCCCTGCCACAGGATGCCGCTGGTCAACAGCACGGCCAGCAACAACCCCAGCACCGATTTGGAGGCCGATGTCAGCACGGCATAGATCAGGGTATTGACCAAGCCCTGCACCAGAAACGGTTCCTTGAAGAACTGATGGTAATTGTCCCAGCCGATGAAATGCGCCTCGAACAGATCCCAGCGCGTCATCGAAAACCAGAAGCTGGCGAAGGTCGGCACCAGAAACAGCGTCACAAAGACCACCGCCGCCGGCAACACGAACCAATAGGGGTAGGGGGATTTTTGACGGCTGGCCATGGGACCTCTCAAAGGATACAGCCCCACCGCCCGGGAGCGGGGCGGTGGAGCCGGTCAGATCAGCAGATCACCAGTTGGGCAGACCCAACTGCTTGGCCTGCTTTTCGACGTCTTGGTCATACAGGCCAGCAGCCTCGGCGGCGGGGCGAATGCCCGAACCGACCTCAACCGTGAACTGCTCCAGCGCCGGGCCCTTGATCGGCGACAGGAATTCCAGTGCGGGCGCGGTCAAGCCTTCCGTCTGGAAGTAGGGCAGCATGTCGGCCACAGCGCCGGGCACATCGGCGGGCAGCGCGCAGTCCTTGATCAAGTAAGGCCCGGTTGCGCCGTTCGCACCGATCATCAGGTTGCACCCCTCGACCGAGGCGACGAAGGACAGGAAATCCTTGGCCGCTTCCTGATTTTCGGATGCTGCCGGGATGTACAGCGCAGCTGGCATCCAGACGGTCAGGCCGTTCTTGGCGGCATCGTCGCCCGGCTGGGCCATGAAGCCCACATCTTCCAGATTCTCGGGGAAGTTCTGCTTGATGTTGCCCAAGGCAAAGGTCAGCATCGGGTAGTGTGCAGCCTCACCGGTCGCCACCATCCGCACGCCGTCGTCAAACTTGGCGACGCCGAAATCCTCGTTCAGATAGCCCGCCTTGAAGACATCCTCCAGATGCTGGAAGCCGGCCATGGCGGCGGGGGTGTTGGCATACTTGGCCTTGTTGGCCGCGTAGTCGGCAGCAAAGTTCGGCACCTGGGCCTGAACGTTGTAATAGTCGGCCAGCACGAACAACTGGCTGGACCAGGTGTCACCATAGGTCTGCGCCACGGCAACCTTGCCGGCGGCCTTGATCTTTTCGTTGTTGGCCATGAACTCGGCCCAGGTCTTGGGCACGGACAGGCCAAGCTCGGCATCGATCTTCTTGTTGTAATAGATGCCGCCACCCATCGCCGGGCCAAAGGGCACGCCGCGCACTGTGCCATCGGATGCGGTGACAACCGACTTGAAGCTGTCGATGACATTGGCCTGACCTGCGATATCCGACAGGTCCGCAAGGTTCTCGACCGGCTTCAGCGCCTGGAAAAGCGAACCCGAGTTGTATTGCAGGATGTCGCCAGCCTCGCCCGTCGCAAGACGGGTCTTGACCAGGTTGTCACCATCAGCGCCGCCGGGACGGTTCTCGATCTCAAAGGTCACATCGGGGTGCGCGGCGGTATAGGCGGCGGTCAGCGCCTCCATGGCTGCCACGGTTTCGGCATTGCCGTCGGTGGTGACGGAAAGCACGGTCTGGGCCTGGGCCAGGCCCGCGACCAGGGAAAATGCGGCAAGAAGGGCCGCGCTCGGGATCAGTCTCATGGTCTTTACTCCTCCAGTGGACCAGTGACGTTTTGAAACCGGGCGGATGGGCCACCCGGGCATTGCTGCCGCGTCAGACGCGGAAGGTAATCTCGTGGGAACCCTCGGGCAGGATCAGGCCCGCGCCGGGCACCTCGACGGCTTTGCCGCCCAAGGTGACAGCCCGCCGCGCCGCATTTGCCGTCAGCCGCCCGGTGCAGCCCGGTGGCAGGGTCACGCGGTAGGTGACCGTATCACCCGCCAACACCCAAGCCGCATCAATGCGGCCATGGCGGCAGTCGTGCCAGGCAGCCACAGGCGACAGCGCGGGCAGGATCAGCGGGTCCAGCGTCACCTCGTCAAACCCCGGCACTTCGGCCACCGGGGCGACACCAGCTACCCCTTCGAACAGCCACTGACACACCGCGCCGTAAGCATAGTGGTTATAGCTGTTCATATCCGGGTCATAGATCGTGCCATCTTCGCCCAGCGCGTCCCAACGCTCCCAGATCGTGGTCGCACCGCGGTCCACCTGATACAGCCACCCCGGCACCTTGCGGTTCAACAGCAGCTTTTCGGCCAGATCGGCCATGCCATGCATGGTCAGCGCGGGCAGAATGGCGGGGGTCCCGATGAACCCCGTGCCAATCAGGCCGTCCGCCTCCTCCACCACACGGCGGAAATAGGCTTTGCTGGCCTCATAAGTTTCGGGCGGCACCAATCCATACAGGAACGCCAGCGACCATGACGTCTGGTCATTGTGCGCGATGCGCCCCGAGGGCGAAAAGAACTCGTTCTTGAACGCGGCGCGGATCACTTCCGCCCGCTCGCGCAGCGCCGCGGCCTGTGTGTCCTCCCCAATCAGCCCGGCAATCCGCGCGGCCAGATCGGTCGAGATGAAGTGGTACAGCGTCGCCGCGCAGTCATCGGCAATGGTGGGCCGGGGCTTGCGGTTATCACCGATCGGCTGGATCCAGTCGCCAAAGGTGAACCCACGTCCACCCCATTCAGCCGACGGCCGGATCACCGGACCGCCCGAGATATCCCACAGATAATCCAGCCATTTCAGCATGGCAGGGAAGTTTTCGGCCAGCACGGCCTTTTCGCCATAGTGCAGATACAACTGCCAAGGGATGATCACGATCGCGTCGCCCCAGCCCGTCGACCCCGCCCAATCACCCCGCTCCGGGATGGGGTGCAGCCGTGTCGGGTCGGGCGAGAAATGGGACACCGCCCCATTCGGACGCTGATCATGCCGCACGTCGCGCAGATATTTCGCCAGGAACCGCTCACTATCCGCCAGCCAGCAGGCCGTGCCCGCAAAAACCTGCGCATCGCCGGTCCAGCCCAACCGCTCATCACGCTGCGGGCAATCGGTCGGCACTTCGATGAAGTTCGACCGCTGCGACCAGATCGTGTTCAGCACCAACCGGTTCACCGCAGGCACGCCACAGGTGAACCCACCCGCCTGCACCGGCACGGATGTCACCGGAACCTGCACGATGTCCAGAAGCTCGGTACCCCCGGTCAGCGTGACCTTTGCATAGCGATAGCCGAAAAAGGTGAACAGCGGCGCATAGGTTTCATTGCCCGTGCCTGACAGCGTATAATGCTGCTCGGCCCGTGCCGAACGATAGTTCCGGTTGTCAAACTCGCGGTTCGGGCCCAGCACCTCGGAAAACGTGATGGCAACATGGGCACCAGCGGGGCCTTTTACCGTGATGCGGGCATAGGCGCCGCAGTTCTGGGCAAAGTCATAGACCGTGGCATCCCCATCGGCCCACTGTTCCACCGCCGCAACCGGCGCTATCTCGGCCACAGGGTCGGTTTCCTGCGGCACCAGCAACCCGCGGTCAAACGCCAGAACCTCGACACCTGCCGTATCTTGCACGGCAATCCGAGCGTCATAGTCTTCGCCATGATAGATGCCGTTGCCCGTCACCGGCGTCAGCCCCGATGTCCAGGTGCCATCGGTCCGCAAGATCGTCTGACCGCCCGCAACCAGTTCGGCAAAGGCCCCGATCCGGTCGCCCCACGTATTTGGAATGGGGTTCAGCGCCCACATCAGCCGCGACCGGTACCACCCATCGCCCAACCAGATTTCCAGCCGGTTTTTTCCCGGCTGCAACAGCGCCGTGACGTCATAGGTCTGAAAGGCGATTCGGTCGTCATAGCAGGTCCAGCCCGGCGTCAGCAGGTCGCTGCCCACCCGGTGCCCGTTCAGAAAGGCCCGGTACAACCCCTGCGCCGACAGGTGCAGCAGGCTGCCTGCCGTAACAGCCGAAAGGTCAAACTCACGTGCCACAAAACTGCCCGGCCCACCCGTGCCCGCATCACAGCCGGGGGCAATCATGTCCGCCGAAAAGTCTATCTTCGGCAATACTTTACCGATTGCAGACCCTGTCTGCACTTGCCCCAAAAGGCCCATTCCGACGTCCTCCCCTTGGTGCCGAATCAGGTCCTCCCCGTTTCGTGCACCGTTCTACGTAAATCATTCTACAAGCCCGTTTGCATTGCAACAGTTTTTTGCTATGGTGCTTTGACACAGGGGGACACATGGCCGACGGCGCATCCGACCATACCCAAAGCCGGGTGACGATCCGCACCGTGGCCACCGATGCCGGGGTATCCGTGGCCGCCGTGTCCAAGGTCATGCGCAACGCCTATGGTGTGTCCGATGCCCTGCGGCAAAAAGTTGAAGCCAGCATCGAAAAGCTGGGTTACCGCCCCTCGGTCGCGGCGCGGGGCATGCGGGGGCGGACCTTTACCTTGGGGGTTTTGCTGGTTGGCATCGACAACCCGTTCCTGCCCGGCATCTATCAGGGCATCGAAAGCGTGACCGAAGCCGCCGGTTACAAGATCATGGTTTGCGTCGGCGCCGCCCGCGCCCAGACCGAGGCGCAACTGATCGAACAGATGATCGACAACCGGATGGATGGCCTGATCCTTGTCGCCAGCCAGATTGCCGGTGACACGCTGGAACATTACGCCCGGCAAATTCCCATCGTCGTGGTCGGCCACCATGAAACCAGCGCTGTGGGCTATGACACGATCAACAACGATGATCAGCGCGGTGCCGCCAGGGTCGTGCAGGCCTTTGTCGATCAGGGCTACCGCGACATCGCCTTTCTGACCCAGTTCGAACCGGACGACCACCCTGCCGACGTCTCGCCGCAGCGCGAGTTGGGATATCTTGACGCGATGAGGGCGGCAGGCCTTGCCGACCACATCCGCATCTTGCGCCTGCCGCAATCCAACGCCCCGCGAGAGCAGGACTTTCACCAACTGCTGACGTCCCCCGACCGCCCCCGCGCCGTGTTCTGCTGGTCCGATCTGGACGCCATCCCCCTGCTGGGCGCGGCGTTTCGTTTAGGGATTCGCGTACCGCAGGATTTGGCCATCGTGGGCTATGACAACTCACCCGTCGCCGCATTGCCGATGGTCGCCCTATCTTCGGTCGATCAGGACGGCCCGCACTTGGGCCGCCTGTCAGCCGAGGCACTGTTCAGCCGGATGAACGGCCGCAAGGTGGCCGAACATATCCAGATCGAACCCCGGCTGATCAAGCGCGGCAGCCTATAGGCGGGTCAGCTCCACGTCCGGTCCCAGGAATGTTCGTCGTCCCAACGGTCGGTCGGCTGCCAAATGCCGGTGACACCCGGTTGCAGATGCTGCATCAGCAATTCGTCGTTCAGATCATCAATCCCCAGACCCGGCTTGTCGGTGACAGTGATGAAGCCGTCCTTGACGATGGGTTTGGGCAGGCCGATCTGAATGTCATCCCACCACGGCACGTCGACCGAGTGGTATTCCAGCGCCAAGAAATTCTCGGTCGCCACGGCAACATGGGCGCAGGCCATCGCGGCAATCGGGCTTTCGGCCATGTGGATCGCCATTGCAACCCCATGATCCTGCGCCATGTCGCCGATCTTCTTGGTCTCATATATGCCGCCCGTGGTCAGCAAATCGGGGTGGATGACCGAGATTCCGGCCTTCAACAGCGGCTCGAACCCCTCTTTCAGATAGATATCTTCGCCCGTACAAATCGGCACCGTCGTCGCCTGCTGCAACTGGCGATACGCGTCGGTGTGTTGCCACGGCACGACATCTTCCAACCACGCCGGGGTGTATTTCTCGATCCGCCGCGCCAGCCGTATGCCGTCTTGCAGCGAGATATGGCCAAGGTGGTCCAACGCCAAGGGGATTTCCGGGCCAATCTCGGCGCGGACTTCCGCGATGTACTGCTCCATCAGGTCCAGGCCCTTTTCGCTGAAATGCAGGCCGGTGAAGGGATGCATGACGTTTTGCGCGTCATAAATCGCGTTGCGGTGGCGGCGTTCGTCCAGTGTCTTGGGGCGCATGCCGCCCGCGTGATGGTAAAACGGCTCCAACGCGCCAGCAGGGCCGACCACGGTGCCGGGGATATGGGCGATCTGCATCAACCCCAGGTCCATCTTCAGGAAGGTGAACCCCATATCCATCCGCGCCTTCAAACGCTTGCCCATTTCGGTGCCGCTCGGCCGGTCGGCATCGGTGTCGCAATAGATGCGCACCTTGTCACGGAACTTGCCGCCCAGCATCTGATAGACAGGAACGCCATACGCCTTGCCCGCCAGATCCCACAGCGCCAGTTCGATCCCCGACACCCCGCCACCCTGCCGCCCATGCCCGCCAAACTGCTTGATCCGGCGGAACAAACGGTCGATGTCACAGGGGTTTTCCCCCAGAAGGCGGCTTTTCAGCATCAACGCAAAGGTGGCCGATGCGCCATCCCGCACCTCGCCAAAGCCGACAATCCCCTGATTGGTATAGATCTTCAGCAGGGCGGACGTAAATGGCGCGCCCACAATCTCGGCCACGCGGATATCGGTGATCCGCAGGTCGGACGGGCGGGAGTGGATGCGGGTATGGTTCAGCAGGTCTTGGGTCATTATGGGTTCCGGTTATGGGGGTATTGGAGCGGGATCAGTCGGGATGGGCCTAGTCTTCCTTCGTCCCGACCCAGACGACAAGAGGGCAATGCCCGTCCGCCGGGTGGGCAAACCATCAGAGTTCTAGGCACTTTATGGGTCAAGTACGTCCGGCGACGTTCTGTTGGAAGCGCTGCAAAATGCCCGCCCGAGGGGGCGGACGGGCATTGCCCGGCGGGCTTACGCCGTTGATTCCGGGCAGAAGAAAGTGACGTTCCCATGAATCCACATCCCACCCTAGGTCAGCGCCATCTGGGTTTCGCAGTCAAACAGATGCATCCGTGACTGGTCAAAGCCCAGCCAGACATTGGTGTCAGACCGGACGGCCACATCCGGCGCAAGGCTGGCAATCACGATGGCACCGTCAACATGCACCTGCACAAAGGTCACGTCGCCGGTAGGCTCCACCGTGTAGACCCGCCCCGGCACAGCCCCCTCTCTTGGGCCGTCGTGCAGAGCGATCGTGCTGTGACGCGCGCCCAGGATCACCGTGTCAGACTTGGCGCTTAGCGCCTTACGCGCATTGGCGGGCGACAGCGGCATCTGCCAGCCATCACCGGCCAGCGCCACCGCGTCACCCTCCACCACCCGGCGCAGCGGCACCAGGCTCATCGCGGGGGAGCCTACAAAACTGGCGACGAAGGTGTTGACCGGATGGTCGAACACATTCTTCGGGCTGTCATACTGCTGCAACGTCCCGCCATTCATCACCGCCATCTTGTCGGCCATCGTGACAGCCTCCAACTGGTCATGGGTCACATAGATGATCGTGGCCTTCAGATCCTGATGGAACCGCTTCAACTCGGTCCGCATCTGCACCCGCAACTTGGCGTCCAGGTTCGACAGCGGCTCATCCATCAGAAACGCCCGCGGGTCGCGCACCAGCGCACGCCCCAACGCCACCCGCTGCTGCTGCCCGCCCGACAACTCCCTCGGCTTGCGCTCCAGCAGATGGGTGATGTCCAGCACCCGCGCCGCCTCGGCCACCTTGCGGGCAATCTCGTCCTTGGGCAGACGGCGCATCTGCAGCGGGAAGGCCAGGTTCTTGGCGACCGTCTTGTTGGGGTACAGGGCATAGTTCTGGAACACCATCGCGATGTCGCGGTCCTTGGGGTCCAGATCGTTCACCAACTTGTCCCCAATCCGGATATTCCCACCCGAGATCGGGATCAGTCCCGCAATCAGGTTCAGCGTCGTCGTCTTGCCACAGCCCGACGGGCCGACCAGCGCCACAAACTCGCCATCCTGAACGGTAAAGGACACATCCCCCACCGCCGTCACCGGGCCATAGGTCTTGACCACGTTTTCCAAAGTTACCTTGGCCATCTGTCGCCTTTCAGGATTTTACGGCGCCCTCGGTCAGGGCGCGCACGAAATAGCGTTGCAGGATCAGGAACAGCACGACAACTGGCACTGACATCAGAAAGGTCGCAGCCATCAGCCCCGGCCAGTCCGTCGCAAACTCGGCAAAAAAGCGTTGAATGCCCACGGGCAGCGTCAACTGGTCCTGACGGTTCAGGAAGGTGGCCGCATAAACATATTCATTCCACGCCCCGATGAAGGAAAAGATCGACGTGGCCAGAATCCCCGGCACTGACAGCGGCATCACGATCAGCAAGAACGCCTGAAACCGCGTGGCCCCGTCAATCCGGGCGGCCTGTTCCAACTGGATCGGGATGTTGTCGTAAAACCCCTTGAGCAGCCAGATCGACAGGGGCAAGCCAAAGGTCAGATAGGTCAGGATCAACGATCCATGCGTACCCACCAGCCCCAGCCACCGCATCAGAATGAACAACGGCATCAGGAACACCACGGCGGGGAACATGTTGCGCAAGAGAACCGCAAAGAACAGAAACGTCCGCCCCGGAAACCGGAACCGCGAAAAGGCATAGGCGGCAGGCACGGCCACCGCGACGCCCAGAACCGTCGTCGCCAGCGACACATAGAAACTGTTCCACATATACCGCAGGAAATCATTCCCCACCGGGTTGGTCGGGTCCAACAGTTTGGTGTAATTCTCCAGCGTCGGTTCCTTGGGCCACCATTGCGGCGGGTACTGCATCGCCGCAAACTGGCTTTTGATCGAGGTCAGCAGCATCCAGACCATCGGCACCGCCGTGAACAGCAAGATCAGCACCAGAAACACCCGGCCCGCCCAGCGCCAACCATCCACACGGCCGCTCATTCCGGCCTCCCCTTGTCACCGCGCGTCAGGGCTTGAACATAGAAATATCCCAGACACATCATCACGATGAACAGGATGACAGAATAGGCCGAGGCAAGGCCCCAGTTCTGCCGCCCGAAGGCAATCTGATAGATATGCGTGATCCAGATATCCGACGCCCCCGCAGGCCCGCCCCCCGTCATCAGCCAGGGCACGATGAAGGAATTGAAATTGGCCACCATCAGCAGCAGCACCGTCACCATCGACACCCCCTTCAGATGCGGTGCCGTCACATGCCAGAACCGCTGCCAGGCATTGGCCCCGTCCACCTGCGCGGCCCGCAGCAACTGTTCCGGCACGGTCTGCAAACCGGCCATCAGCATGATCATGGCGAACGAAAACTCGCGCCAGATATTCACCACGATCAGCGAGGGCAGCGCCGTGTGGATGTTGTCCAGAAAGTTGATCGGCTTGTCCGTGAAACCCCATTGCACCGACAAGGCCCCGATCACCCCGAAATCCGAATGATACAGCCATTTCCACAGATAAGACGCAGCAACCGCGCTGATCACGTAAGGGATCAGCAAAATCGCCCTTAGCACAGCCCGCCCGGCAAACTCGCGGTGCAGCGACAACGCGGCCCCCAACCCCAGCAGAAAGGCGAAAAAGGTTGATGCCACCGTCCAGATCAATGTGTTCAGCGTGACTGACCAGAACGCCGGTGCGGTCAGGATCGTATGGTAATTCTTCCACCCTACAAAGGTCCGGTCGCGCAATTGCAGGCTGGCGGGGGTCTTGTAGAAACTCATGTCGACGGTGAACCAGATCGGATAGGCGATCACGACCATCATCACCACAAGCGCCGGCAAGACATAGGCGTAATCCGCCCTGTGCGTCACAATCCGCCGCAGCAGACCGTCATCGCGGCGCAAAGACCCGGTCACCGGGCCCGATGAAACTGCCATTTGGGGTTTGCCTTTCACGGGGGGGAAGCCCGGCGGCAGGGTGCTGCCGCCGGGTCCGGTCTGGGGGGTTACATGCCGCCCAGCAGTGCCTCAACCTTGGCCGCCGCATCTTCGGCCGCCTCATCCACCGTCATCTTGCCCGTCAGCGCGTTCTGCAGCATGTCAGGAATGATGATGTTCATGATCTCGGGCGCTTCCGCAATCGCCGGGAAGGGGATGCCCGAGGGCAGCATCGACGTCGTCACGTCCAAGAACTTGATCGTGTCCAGACGTTCCTTCATCCATTCGGTCTGGAAGCCGCGCAGGTTGCCGGGGTTGGACCCGACCCATGCCAGCTTGGTTGACCATTCCGGGCTGGTCCAGAAGCAGATCAGCGCCTTGGCGCCCATCTCATCCATGCCGCCTTCGACATAGTCGCTTTTCACGATGTGGATGTTCGACCCGCCGAACACCACAGCGCGCCGGTCCGGCCCAGCCGGGATCAGGCCATAGCGCATGTTGGCCACAACCTCGTCCGCCACTTCCTTGTCCTTGCCGGTCGCCTTGCCCGCCAGATCAACCATCTTGGCGTATTCCGCCGGATGGGCAATCATCATCCCCAGTTGGCCCGCAATGAAGGGCGCCTGATTTTCGGCCTGCGTGTTGGTCAGGGCCGAAACGGGCACCGACTGGTCACGGACATACATGTCATAGGACGCCTGCAAGGCCGCCTTGGCACCGGGGCTGTTCAGACCAACGGTTTGCAGCGTCGGCGCATCCAGATTTTCGTCCAGCGCGGCCCCGCCATAAGCCCACATCTGCGGCATGAACCGGAACGGCGTGTTGCCGGCATTCTGCTTGGCAACCATTCCGTACCCGGCAATCCCAAGCTTGTCATGGATCTGCTTGGAATAGGCCACCACATCATCCCAGGTCGCCGGTGCCGTTTCAGGATCAAGCCCCGCATCAGCAAAGATCTTGGCGTTGTAGATGAATCCCATGGTCTCGTTGTTGGTCGGGATGCCGTAAGTCGCACCCTCATAGGTCACCGACTTCATCGCGCCCGGCCAGAACTCGGCCGGGGTATACCCCACATCCTCGGGCTTCAGTGGCTGCAAATAGCCCTTTGCGGCAAACTCGACCCCACCCAGAATTTGCAGACGCACCACCATCGGCCCGGCATTGCCAAGGAGAGAGGTGCGCAGCTTGTCCAGAAGGTCGTTGTAGACGATGCTTTGCGCCTCGACCGTGATGTTGGGATAGGTGGCCTTGAACGCCTCCCAGAACTCCTTGTCGAACTTCTTGGTGATTTCAGGCTCCGCATCGGCGGGGCCGGTGTACCAGACCGAAACGCGGCCGGTGTAATCCAATGGCACGGTCTTGGCGCACTCCGCCGCCGTGTCAAACTTGCCCGTGCCTGCAATGCTGCGCACATATTCTGGCGACCACTTTGACAAATCGATCGCCTCTTGCGCCATCGCGGCGCCCGGGGTGATCGCAATACCGGTAATCACAGCCGTCCGAACCGCCGCCGACATGGCCGACAGCCGTTTTACTGGCCCCTTGGGGTCATTCCTTCTTGTCATCCTAGTTCCTCCCATTGGTTCGTCTGGTGGTGTAGCCGTCTGTTGGCCTCTTGCCGGGCCTTTGACTTTTTGGATTGCCGGTCATGGGGCTTCGGCCCACATGGCGGTCAGGTGACTATTGGTCAGTCCCACAATATTCGTCAAGAATAATGTATCATCTTGGCATTTCCTGTATGAAACCGACCCATCCCACCTTGGCAACCAAGGTTCCCGCGCGCTATGCAAACGACATGAATGGCCTGATCAACCAGATCGACCCGGTCGAAATGCCCCCAGGGCTGCCTTGGGCGGCAGAGGATGGCCCAATTTGCCGCAGCATCCGGCAAGACATCCTCTCAGGCCGGATCAGCAGCAACGAACGCCTCAAGGTTTCCGATCTGGCCGCGCAATACGGCACCAGCACCAACCCCGTGCGCGAGGCGCTGCACCAGTTGCGCGGCGAGGGTCTGGTGATGATCTCGCCCAACCGCGGCGCCCGCGTCCGCCAGATTGATGAGGCCTACGTTCGCGACATCTATGAACTGGCCTCGCTTTTCGAACCCTATCTGATTCGCTGGTTCGTGGGCGTCTGCACCGATGACGACATCACCCGCCTGGAAAAGGTGCAAGACCAGATCGAGGCGTTGAATTTCACCGACAACGTCCAGCATTCCCATCTGGATCAGCAGTTCCACCAGATCATGTACGAACGCCACTACAACCGAATGACCGTGGAACTCTGGTGGCGCAAACGCACCATACTGACCGGCATCAACCGCGATCACATGATCTCTCGCCGCCGCCAGCACGAGGTGGTTGACGAACATCGCGGCCTGATCGCTGCCCTTTCCGCCCATGACGAAGACCGCGCCGCCGCCCTGATCGTGCAGCATGTGCGCGGTGCCGGACGCCACATCACCGACCGGCTGCGGTCGGAACGCAACAGCCCCGAAATCGGAGGATAACCATGAAAATCACTGATCTGAAATGCGGCCTGATCGGCAAGAACCCGATCGTCCGGATCGTCACCGACGAGGGGATTTCCGGCTATGGCGAGGCGGAACACTACAAGCCCTATCTCAAGCCCTTCATCCTGCAATTCCGCGAGGCTCTGATCGGCCAGGACCCGACCGATGTGGAACGCTGCATGCAGCGCATCCGCAACCGTGGCGCATTCAAACCATATGGCGCGCCAGTCAGTGTCATCGAACATGCCTTGTGGGATATTGCGGGCAAGGCGGCTGGTGTGCCGGTCTACAAACTCCTGGGCGGCAAGGTGCGCGACCGGGTGCGTACCTACAATGGCTCGATCCGGCGCAAGCTGACCTCGTGGACACCCGAAGGCTTTGCCGAAAACTGCCAATGGATGATGTCGCTGCCCGAGGGGTTCGACATCATCAAACACGGCATAGCCTTCCACAGCCCGATGAAGAATGCGCCAGGCTTCTTTTACGGCGACGCGGAACCCAGCCCCTTTCACGGCCATGCCGATTCCGGCCCCCTGACCGAACGCAGCCTGGCGCTGATGGTCGATTGCGTGGCGGCCATGAAGGATGTGCTGGGCGACAAGGTGGGCCTCGCACTCGATTGCGGCCCCGGCTGGCTGCCCGCCGACGCCCTGCGCTTTGCCCGCGCGATCGAGAAATACAACGTCATGTGGTGTGAAGACATGCTGACGGGCGACTATTCCACCCATGTCAGCGCGCACACCTACCGCGACCTGACCATGCAGACCACAACCCCCATCCACACCGGCGAACAGATCTATCTGCGCAACAACTTCCGCGAGCTGATCGAGACGCGCGCCGTCAACATCGTCGGCCCCGATCCCGCCGATGTGGGCGGCATTGCCGAGTTGAAATGGATCGCCGAATACGCCCATCTGCACGGCATCCTGATGGCCCCGCACGGCACCGGCAACGGGCTGCTAGGACTGGGCGCCCTGATCCAGGTCTGCGCCACCCTGCCGCCCAATTTCATCGCCTTCGAATATCCCAGCGGCACCGATCCCTGGTGGTATGACATCGTTGAGGGCTTGCCCGCCAAGATCGTGACCAACAGCATGATTGACGTGATTGACCGCCCCGGCATGGGCGTCGACCTGATCCCCGAAGCGGCCAAACAGTACCTCGCCCCTGAGGATAAGGGCTTCTTCGACTGACCTGACGGCCAGACCACACAGCATCGCGTAACAGATTGGGAAAGTTGGTGGCGAGGGGGGGACTCGAACCCCCGACCCCGTGATTATGAGTCACGTGCTCTAACCAGCTGAGCTACCTAGCCACTGCTGCGGGGGTCTAGTCATGCCCCCACGGGCCGTCAAGGCGAAATCGTCATCAGGGGCGCTATGGCCACAAGGGCCGCGCCGATCAGCGGCGAACGCGGGGTTTGACACGGGGCTCGGTTGACCGGATCTGGCTGCCGGCACCGTGATCCGTGAACAGTTCCAGAATACATGCATTGGGAATGCGCCCGTCCAGAATTGTCACGGCCCGCGTCCCGGCCTCCAGCGCCATCAGCGCGGTTTCGGTCTTGGGAATCATGCCGCCCGAAATGACACCATCCGCCGTCATCTGCCTGATCTCTTCGGGCGTGATCTGGGTCATCACCTCGCCCGCCGCATTCTTGACGCCGGGCACATCGGTCAGCAGCAGCAGACGGTCCGCCTGCAGGGCGCCCGCAATGGCCCCAGCAGCGGTGTCGCCGTTGACGTTGAACGTCTCGTTATCCGCCATGCCGGTGGCCACAGGGGCCACGACAGGGATGATGCCGGCGTTGTACAGATCGCGCAGCACCTGCACGTTCATTTCAACCGGGCGGCCGACATAGCCCAGTTCCGGGTCATCGGCGACGCAGACCATCAGGTCGTCATCCTTGCCCGAAATGCCCACCGCACGGCCCCCGGCATCCATGATCGCCTGCACGATCCGCTTGTTCACCAGACCGGACAGGATCATTTCGACCACTTCGACCGTGGCCTTGTCCGTCACCCGCTTGCCGCGCACAAACTCGGACTTGATGCCCAGCTTGGTCAGCATCTCATTGATCATCGGGCCGCCGCCATGCACCACAACCGGGTTCACGCCCACCTGCCGCATCAGCACGATGTCGCGGGCAAACTCTGCCATCGCCGCGTCATCGCCCATCGCGTTGCCGCCGAATTTGACGACCACAACCGCCCCGGTAAAGCGTTGCAGATAGGGCAGCGCTTCGGACAGCATCTTGGCGGTGGAAATGGCGTCGGACATGGTAAGGGTCTGCTTTTTCATCGGGGGCCCTCCGGGGAATTAGCGGGTTTTGCGGGGTCTGCCAAGCCGGGACAAACCTTTCCACCTGGTTAACAGAAAAAGTCAAGTCCTTGAACTTGCTTCATATTTCAAAGTGTCCACATGTGGACACGTCCGTTTACTCCATCGTGGCGATCACAGCCCGCAGGGTTTCGATCCCCTCACCCTTCTCGGACGATGTCACGATGATCTCAGGGTATGCCGCGACATGCTTGGCCAGCGCCGCCTTGACCTGTTCGATCACGGCCAGTTTGTCGGCCTGGGAAATCTTGTCCACCTTGGTCAGCACCACCTGAAAGGTGACAGCGGACCGGTCCAGCAGTTTCAAGATCTCTTCATCGACATCCTTGACCCCGTGCCGCGAATCCACCAGCACGAAAACCCGCCGCAGATTGACCCGCCCCGCCAGATAGCTTTTCAACAGCGCCTGCCATTTCGCCACGATATGCAGGGGCGCCTCAGCATAGCCATAGCCGGGCAAGTCGACCAGATACCGCTCCTCGCCCAGCAGGAAAAAGTTGATCTCCTGCGTCCGTCCCGGCGTGTTCGAGGCGCGTGCCAGGTTCTTCCGGTTGGTCAGCGCGTTAATCAGGCTGGACTTGCCTACATTGGACCGCCCGGCAAAGCACACCTCCAGCCGGTCCGCCGAGGGCAGGCCCGACATCGCGACGACCCCCTTCAGGAAATCAACTGGACCCGCAAACAACAGCCGCCCCAACTCGCGCGCCTCATCCTCAGGCTCGTCCGCCAAAGTGAAGGTGACACCCCCACTCATTTCTTGGGCTTGGTCGGTTTGGTCGGTAGGTTGGCAGCGGGTAGCGTCGGTGGCGGGGCCTTGGTGAAGATGTTGCCAAACAGGTCAGGCCGTTTCCCATGACTCCACATGATCAGGTATTGTTGGGCAAAGGTGATCGTATTGTTCGTGATCCAGTACAGCACCAGACCCGACGCAAAGCTACCCAGCATGAACATGAACACCCACGGCATCCAGGCAAAGATTTGCTGCTGAACCGGGTCAGTCGGGGCCGGGTTCAGCTTTTGCTGGAACCACATTGAAATCCCCAGCAGAATCGGCAGCACCCCGATGAAGATCGTTGCCAACAGCGTGTGCTGTTCTGGCCCTGCCCAGGGCAGCAACCCAAACAGGTTCATCAAGGACGAAGTGTCAGGCTGCGACAGGTCGTTCAGCCAACCCACAAAGGGCGCATGACGCAGTTCAATCGTGACGAAGATCACTTTGTACAAGCTGAAGAAGATCGGGATCTGCGGCAATATCGGCAAACAGCCCGCCGCCGGGTTCACCTTCTTTTCCTTGTACAACGCCATCATGTCGCGCTGCAGCTTTTGCTTGTCGTCGCCAGCGCGCTCTTTCAACGCCTCCATCTCTGGCTGCAACTCCTTCATCCGCGCCATCGACACGGATGATTTGTAAACCAGCGGCAGAACCAGCGTTTTCAGGATGAAGGTCAGCGCAATGATGGCCAGGCCCATGTTCCCGATCAGCCCATGCAGCCAGTGCAGCAGGCGGAAGATCGGCTTCGTCAGGAAAAAGAACCAGCCCCAATCGATCGAGTCGATGAAACCCGCTATCTGCGGTCTGCTGCTATCAACCCGGTCCCCCAGCGCCCAGTCAAGCCAGGCCGGGTCGTTCTGATAGTTGTGGATGGTTTCCCATTCCTTTGCGCCGGCAAAAAACTGAACCTGCGACGATGCGCTGCCACCAGGAGCGACGGACAGGACCGGCTGACGAATCTCGACCTGATAGATCTCTGAACCGGCAACCGGGCTAGGGGTGAACTTTGTGACAGCGGTGAATGCCTTTCCCTGTTCAGGAATAAGCGTTGTCATCCAGTAGTGATCAGTGAACCCGATCCAGCCATCCGTGGCAGCCTCAATCTTCTCGCCCACAGCCCCTTCCAGTTCAGGAAGATCGCTCATCGCGGAATACTTGCTTTCCTCCAAAATCCCATCGGTACGTCGAATCATCCCTTCGTGGACTACAAAGATGTTTTCCAGCTTTGGCAGGCCACGACGAGCAATGACGCTGATCGGGGCCAGATTGGCAACCGCGTTACCCGTGTTGTCGATCTTATCGGTGACCGTGAACATGAAGTTTTCATCGACGGCAACGGTCCGGGTAAAGGCCAGCCCCTTGTCGTTCTGCCAGGTCAATGTGATCGGGCTGTCCGGTGTCAGCGGCCCACCAACCGCCTGCCACAGGGTGCTGAAGCCCGGAACGTCGCCCGCGTCCATGCCTTCACCCGGCTGGAAGGCAAACACCGCATAATAGGGCACCGCGGAACCTGCAGCCGACAAAAGCTGCACATTCTCGGAATCGGGGCTGACGGTCTTGCGATAGGTTTTCAGCGAGAGGTCATCCAGTCTGCCGCCCAACATCGAGATCGACCCCGAAAGCTTAGGCGTGTCCAGCATCACACGGGGCGCCTCGGTCACTACCGGCGCATCCAGGCTTTCGCCGGTAGAGGACGGGGCCGGTGCAGGCGCTGCTACTTCCGGCGGCAGCGCCGTCAGCTCTGTGGTGGCCGTTTTTTCGGCGGGGAACCAGTTTGGAAACAGCATGGGTCCGCCGATGAACCAAACCAGTATCACAAGGAAACTGAGTACGGTTGCAAGGATAAGATTCTTGTTCTGATCTTCCATTGGGACTGCCGCCGCCTTTGCTCAATATCAGCGGTCGTTCAACAGAAGGGGGCGGCAAAGGTCAAGCGGTTTTGGTCCGGTTATGCCTTTGCAGGACAAGTTGCCTCAGGAAATCCTGCAATCTGGTAGCCAAAGGGATTACGCGCAGGCTCACCGCGCCTTCTTGCCGATCCGTGGGGTGCCTGACTGTCGGGCAAGGTGCCGCGCAATCCAATCCAGCGTTTCCTCAACCGGCATCGGTCTGGCAATGCCGAATCCTTGCACATGACGGCAGCCAAGTTGCGCCAGCATGGCATGCTCACCCGGCGTTTCGACCCCTTCGGCCAGCGTTTCCATCCCCAATTGCTCGGCCATCGACAGGATCGCCGACATCACCTTTTGCTGTTCGCGGTCTTCATCGACGCGGGTCACGAACGAACGGTCGATCTTGATCCGACGCACCGGAAATCGCCGGATTGACGTGATCGAGGCGTGGCCGGTTCCGAAATCATCCAGATCAACCCCGCAACCCATTTGCGAGATGGCCGCAATGTTGGACACAACGACATCATTCTGCGTTTCGGCCACCACGGTTTCCAGAATTTCCACCGTCAACCGTCCCGGGGCCAGATCAAAGCGGTCCAATTCCCATTTCAGCTTGCTGGCCAGCCCGGGATTGCGCAGTTCGGATTTCGAGAAATTCACAGCCACCGCCGGCACCTTGTACCCGGCCTTGTCCCACCGGCTTAGCGCCAGCAGGGCGTTGTAAACCATCACTTCGCCCAAGCGACCGCTTAGCCCGCAATCTTCAATGGCCGGCAGAAACTCCGCAGGCGGGATCAGGCCACGTTCGGGGTGATACCACCGCGCCAGGGCTTCAAAGCCGCTGATGGCACCCGTCTCGGTTGAGATTTGCGGTTGGAAATGCGCGCGGATCTGCCCCTCGTCCAGGGCCGTTTCAAGATCCTCACGCAGAGAATCCCGGTCGGCGCGTGTGCGGGTCATGTCAGGCGCATAGGCCCGGATGGCACCGGGACCGTTGCGCAGGGCCTCATCCGCTGCGACCTGTGCAGCATCCAACAACTCAGCGCCCCCTTGACCCGGGGCACGTTCGCCCAGACAGAAACCGATGGAAGAGGTCACATAGAGCCTTCCACCATTCAGGCTGATCGGCGGAGACAGGGCAGATTGCAGTCTAGCACAAAGCTGCACAGCCGATTCCAGATCAAAGCGCCGGACGCGGCCCAGCACCACCGCAAACCCGCCCCCCTCCAACCTCGCAACCGTGTCGCCATTTCGCAGGCTGGCACACACCCGTTCGGCGCAGCGGGCCAGAATTTCCGTCTGTGCCGCCCTGCCATGACGCTCCAACAGGCCCGCCACATCGTCGAACTGGACGACGACACAGGCCGTTGTCATGCCAGATACGGGCGCCTCTCTCAGGATGTCATCCATCAGGGTGATGATCTGCGGCCGCATCGCCAGACCCGTCAGCGCATCCGGAACGCTGGCACCTGCGTTTGAAGGAAACCGGAACGCCCCGCCTATCGCAAACAAAAGCGGCGCACCCAAGGCCGTCAGGACCAGCATCCTTTCGCCACCAAGCCAGAATGCGGCCAGTGTGACAGCCGGGATGAACACCATCAATTCAGGTCGGCGGAACACCCCAAGCGCACGGTACAGGCCGTGCACGGCAGCATCCCAGCGAAGTCTGTCCATAGCCTGGCCCCCAAGGTGTACCCGCGAATCTGTCTGTGCTGGGAGCCTAGGGAAAGAAGCTGACCTCAAGGTTAATCGGGCCAGCGAAACTGCATGGATTTTGGCCTTCCCGATTGGAGGCGGCAGGGGCAGTCGTTCTACGGCGTCAGGCCCAGGTTGGCGAAATCAAACAGCGCTGGATCGGCCAGGTGAGAGGGGCGGACGTTCATCAGGGCGCGGGCCATGATGTTGCGGCGGCCGGGGGTGCGAACCTCCCACTCATCCAGCAGTTTCTTGATCTGGGCGCGCTGCAACCCCTCTTGGCTGCCGCACAGGTCGCAGGGGATGATGGGATAGTTCATCGCGGTCGAGAAGGCTTCGCAATCGGCCTCGGCAACCAGGGCAAGGGGGCGATACACGAACAGGTCGCCATCCTCGTTCACCAGTTTGGGGGGCATCGTGGCAAGTCGCCCGCCGTGGAAGAGGTTGAGGAAAAACGTCTCCAGCAGGTCATCGCGGTGGTGGCCCAGAACGACGGCGGAACAGCCCTCCTCGCGGGCAATGCGGTACAGGTTCCCACGACGCAGGCGGGAGCAGAGCGAGCACATGGTCCCGCCGGGCGCGATCTTGGAGGTGACGACGGAATAGGTGTCCTGGTATTCGATGCGGTGGGGCACGCCCATGCGGGTCAGAAACTCGGGCAACACTGTTGCGGGGAAACCGGGTTGGCCCTGATCGAGGTTGCAGGCCAACAGGTCCACAGGCAACAGGCCGCGCCATTTCAATTCGGTCAGGATGGACAGCAGGGTATAGCTGTCCTTCCCGCCCGACAGGCACACCAGCCAGCGGGCGCCGCGGTCGATCATGCCGTAGGTTTCCACCGCTTCGCGGACCTGGGCGACCAGCCTTTTGCGCAGCTTTTGAAACTCGGGCGTGGTGGGGGCGCCGTGGAAGAGGGGGTGGATTTCTGGGGTGTCGAGCATGGGGATTTCCGGCCGGGGGATGAGAGCGGGTTAGGACAAATCGGGCGGGAATTCAAGCGTCCACATGTGGACACTTTCAAAAATACATTATTATCAATGGTTTATGCAAAATCGTTAACCATCTGGAAAGGTTCTTGGCGCGTCTGAAACCTGCCCTCGGCAGGGCGCGTTCAGTCTTTGGACGGCGGGGTGCGGCTTTGATCAAACTCGGGGTCGGCCCCCGGCACGGGGTCATAGCCATGCCCGCCCCAAGGGTGGCATCGGCACAGACGGCGGGCCGCCAGATAGCCGCCCTTCACCGCCCCATGACGTTCAAGCGCCTCAAGCGCATAGACCGAGCAGGTGGGTTGGTAGCGGCAATCCATCCCCAGCCAGGGCGACAGGAACAACCGGTAGGCATGCACGGGCAGGGCCAGCAGGCGCGCGGCGGGGGTCATGCGCGGTCACGGTGGACTGAGGCGATGGCTTGGGTCAGATCGGCCAGCAGATCGGTAAATGAACGCGAGACGGTCGCATTGGGGCGGGCCACCAGCACATAATCCCATCCCGGGCGCGCAAGGCTGGTCAAAACCTGATGCACCGCCGCGCGCATCCGGCGCTTGGCACGGTTGCGCAGGACGGCGTTGCCGATTTTCTTGGACGCGGTAAAGCCGATGCGCGCCAGATGCTGATCATCGGCACGGTTGCGCGCCTGCAACAAAAAGCTGGCCGTACCCTGACGGCGGGCCGAAGCCGCCTTCAGAAAATCAGGGCGGTGTTGCAGCGTTATCAGCGGCACAAAAGACAAAACCGCCGAAGATTCGGCGGCATCGTCTGGCTGTTCCTGTTCCATCATCCGACCCTAGACCTTGCGACCTTGGGGCGGCGCCAGATCAAGCGGACAGCTTCTTGCGGCCACGTGCGCGGCGGGCGTTCAGCACAAGACGGCCGCCCTTGGTTGCCATGCGGGCGCGAAAGCCGTGGCGGCGAGCGCGAACCAGGTTCGACGGTTGAAAGGTGCGCTTCATCGCGTACTCCATAAGGCTGATCCGGCGAACCCAAGGATTCGACGGCGGTAAACTTGAAGCCCGTCCTTTACGCAGGTGAAACCTTGAAGTCAACGCAAGCGATGCGGGTTTGTTGCAAGAATCCCGTGGGGGACCCGGTGGGTTGTAACACTAGGGCCCGGAACACATGCTTTTGGCCACAAGCCCGCCTCAATTATCAAGGACGCGTGAGGCGGATGGCAAGTCCGGCCATTCGCGGGCAAGTAGGGACCATGCACATGGAAAAGATCATGCCCCAGCCAGACACGAACGCCGCACCAAGCCGCTGGTTGCGGCGGCTTCCGATCCTGCTCATCCTTGCAGGTTTCGCGGTGGCGCTGATCCAGTTCCGCGATCTGTTGAGCTTTGACGCATTGGCGCAGAACCGCGAACGGCTGCTGGCCCTGCGCGATGCGCATTTCGCACTGGCAAGCCTGGCCTTCATCGCGGTCTATACACTGGTCGTTGTCATCTCCTTGCCCGGGGCCATCATCTTGTCGCTGACCGGGGGCTTTTTGTTCGGGGTGTTTCCCGGCACGGCCTATAACGTCATCGCGGCGTCGATTGGGGCGGTGATTGTGTTCATGTCAGCGCGCATGGGCTTTGGCGCCGATTTCGCCAAGGGGATTGAGGAGCGCGGCGGCGTTGTGGCGCGGTTGCAGGGGCAATTGCGCGACAACCAGTTGTGGGTCCTGCTGACCATGCGGCTGATCCCGGTCGTGCCGTTCTTTGTGGCCAACATCTTGCCGGCCTTTGTGGGTGTGCGACTGTCAACCTTTGCGCTGACAACGGTGCTGGGCATCATTCCGGCGGGGGTGATCTATACCTCGCTGGGGGCCGGCTTGGGCGATGTGTTTGCCCGGGGCGAGGTGCCGCATCTGAACATTCTGCTGCAACCGCAATTCGGGCTGCCCTTGTTGGGGTTGGCGGTGCTGGCGGCCCTGCCTTTGGTGATCAAACTGTTTCAGCGCAAAGAGGACTGACCCATGGCACGGATCGAGACGGACCTTTGCATCATCGGGGCGGGGTCGGGTGGCCTGTCATTGGCCGCAGGGGCGGTGCAGATGGGCGCGCGAGTCGTACTGGTCGAGGGCGCCGAGATGGGGGGCGATTGCCTGAACACCGGCTGCGTGCCGTCGAAGGCCCTGCTGGCAGCGGGCAAGGCGGCGCAGGCGCGTCGGGTGGGCGGGTTTGGCGTGGCGGCGACCGAGCCTGAGGTCGATTTCGCAGCCGCCAAGGATCATGTTCAGCGGGCGATTGCCGAGATTGCGCCGTTTGACAGTGAGGAGCGGTTTCACCGGCTGGGGGTGCGGGTGATCCGGGCCTGGGGGCAGTTCCTGTCGCCCACGGAGCTGCAGGCGGGGGATGATGTGATCCGCGCCCGGCGGTTCGTGATTGCGACAGGCTCTCATGCGCTGGTGCCGCCCATCCCGGGGCTGGACGCGGTGCCCTATCTGACCAACGAGACGATCTTTGCCCTGCGGGAGCGTCCGGCGCATTTGGTCATCATCGGCGGCGGGCCGATTGGCATGGAAATGGCGCTGGCCCATCGGCGGCTGGGCTGTGCGGTGACGGTGATCGAAGGGGCGCGGGCGCTGGGGCGCGATGACCCCGAGGCGGCGGCGGTTGTGCTCGCGCAGTTGCGGGCCGAGGGGGTGGTGATTCTGGAGGGGCAGGCGGTGACGCAAGTGTCAGGCGCCGTCACCGTGACGCTGGCCGATGGGCGGCAGGTTCAGGGCAGCCATCTGCTGCTGGCGATTGGCCGCAAGGTGGCGCTGGGGCGGCTCAATCTGGATGCCGCAGGGGTGGCGCATACGCCGAAGGGCGTGACGGTGGATGGGTCGCTGCGGTCCAGCAACCGGCGCATCTTTGCGGTGGGCGATGCGGCGGGGGGTCTGCAGTTCACCCATGTCGCCGCCTATCATTCCGGCATCGTGCTGCGGCAAGCCGTGCTGGGCCTGCCCGCCAGGACGCGGGGCGACCATATCCCTTGGGTCACCTATACCGACCCCGAACTGGCCCAGATCGGCCCGACCGAGGCTGAGGCACGTGCCAAGCATGGCGCAGCACTGACCGTCGTGCGCGCCGATTTCCATCACAATGACCGTGCGATCACC